>DAOSBX010000003.1 GCA_035361075.1 Candidatus Hydrogenedens sp.
TTATATGCAAATCGTTTTTTGAAGCCAAATGCAAAAATTCCATCCGATGAGACAGGGACACGTCACCGTGTCGCTCAGAGAATGGCACAACAAGCCCATTGTATTGTTGTTGCGGTGTCACAACGTCGTTCTTCGGTGACGATTTATGTGAATGATAAAAAGCATGTATTAGCCCCATTACCTACGTTGCTTAATAGAGCGATGCAATCATTGCAGACCATTGAGAAATTTTTAGTTACAATGAATCAGTCTTTGCAAGATTTGACTATTCGCGAATTTCAAGATGTAGTAACTATCTTTGATGTTTGCAAAACAATTCAAAGGACGCAGGTGGTTTTGAGGTTAGCAGATGAACTGAACCCAATTATTCTCGAATTAGGGACTGAAGGTCGGTTAATACAAATGCAATTGAAAGAACTATTAATTCCTGTTCCAGAGGCAGAACTGGTTATTAAAGATTATTACCGTGAACGGACTGGCTTCGATTACAATACTGTGTTGCAAAAGATTCACGAATTATCACAAAATGAATTAATAGACCTCGGAAATATAAGTCAGATTTTAGGTTATAGTGCGAATCTTCGTTCTGTTGATATATATCTAACACCACGTGGTTATCGTATTTTAACAATGACGCATAGATTACCCACAGCATTGATAGAGAATCTTGTAACAAAATTTGGTGGATTTAAACAAATTTTACATGCCTCAAAAGAGGACTTGATGGATGTCGAGGGGATAGGTGATGTCCTTGCGGAACGTATTAGAGGCAGTTTAAATTTATTACGTAGCCAGATGGGATTAGAATTTCGGAGGTAATATGAAAAAAATTCATGAATGTATTATTAGATTGAATAATGAGGTTTCACCTAATCATTACCGCTTGGTATTGCAAAATAAAGATATTCCTATCCATGCTTTGCCGGGGCAATTTGTGATGTTGGAAGTATCTACAGGGTATTATCCATTTCTTAGAAGGCCTATGTCGATTGAGAGAATATTCCATGATGGCATATCAATTTTATATAAAGTCTGCGGAGAAGGGACAAAGATTTTATCAACGTTGTCAGCTGGTGAAAAAATAAATGTGCAGGGACCGTTAGGAAATTCATTCCCTCTTCCAGAAGATAATAAACGTTCTCTAATAGTGGCAGGAGGAATAGGTGTTGCTCCTTTCCCCGCATTGGTAGAAAAAATATTAAATATTAAAGGTATTGCTCCAGAAGTAATTTTAGCGGGAAAGACTTTTAACCATTTGTTATGTGAAAAAGATTTTCGACAAATGGGATGTAAAATCCATTTAGTTACAGAAGATGGGAGTGCTGGTTATAATGGTATGGCAACAGATTTCCTTAAATCATTGGATTTGCCAGAAAATATACTTATTTATACATGTGGTCCTTTACCTATGATAAAAAATGTTCATGAGATATGTAATAAGAATGGGTGGCTATGCTATGCATCATTAGAAGCGGAGATGGCATGCGGTGAAGGTGTTTGTTTGGGTTGTGTTCTTCCAGCAAGGATTGAAGTAGAAAAAGAAATGATGGTTCGTGTTTGTAAAGAAGGGCCTATCTTTGATACACGGATAATTCTGTGGGACAAAATCGGAGAGGAATAATATGAATGTAAACATGAAGGTAACCATTGGAAACTTAACATTAAAAAATCCTGTAACTGTTGCATCAGGTACGTTTGGCTATGGTGAGGAATATTCAGAATACTTTGATATATCTTGTTTAGGTGCGGTAACTGTAAAAAGTTTAACACTTAAACCACGTTTAGGGAATCCACCACCTCGTATTGTGGAGACGCCCGCAGGGATGTTAAATGCAATTGGGCTACAAAATGTGGGACTTGAGGTATATCTTAAGGAAAAACTTCCTTATTTACGGCAAAAGAAATGCACAATTATTGCTAACATCTATGGGACTTCAATACAGGAATATGAGGAATTAGCCGAAAGATTAGAAAAAGAAGGTGGGGCAGATGCTATTGAAATGAATTTGTCTTGTCCAAATGTGCATGATGCACGGAGTAGATATAAATGTCCATTAGTTGCTCAATCGCCAGAATGGGTAGAAAAATACACAATGGCAGTTCGTTCAAAGATAAAACTACCCTTAATTGTAAAACTTTCACCGAACGTTACAGATATTACAGAGCCTGCAATCTCAGCTGAAAAGGGTGGGGCAGATGCTATATCAATAATAAATACATTATTAGGAATGAGTATTGATATAAAGACACAAAAGCCCAAATTAAAAAATGTTGTAGGCGGGTTAAGCGGACCTGCTATTCGACCTGTTGCAGTTAAGATGGTTTGGGATGTAAGTAGAACAGTAAAAATACCAGTGATTGGTATGGGTGGTATTTGTACTGTTAATGATGCGTTAGAATTTATCTTTGCAGGTGCAAAGTTGATAGCTGTTGGTTCCTTTATATTTCGTGACCCCTTAGCACCAATAAAGATAATTCAGGGATTGGAAGAGTATTGCAATTCTCACCGAATTGAAGATATTAATAAATTAATAGGTTCAGTAATTATTAGCTAACACTTAAAATAATTAATAAAGAGGGAAAAATGTCTGAGCGATTAATTTTAGGTTTGGATGTAGATACCATTTCAGAAGTAAAACAAATTGTAAGTATGTGCCCACAATGTCTCTGGTATAAAGTAGGTAGTCAACTTTTTACTCGGTGTGGACATGGGGTCATAACTTTTCTTAAAGAACAGGGGAAAAAAATATTTCTTGACTTAAAATATCATGATATCCCAAATACAGTAAGAAATGCGGTAAAATCTGCTTGTAGTTTAGGAGTAGATATGTTGACTATTCATGCCTTAGGTGGAAGGCAAATGGTTAAGTATGCAAGAGAAGGTGTTGAAGGAACAAATGTTAAAATTATTGCAGTAACCATATTAACAAGCCATACCGAAGAGCAAATTCAGAAAGAATTAGGTATATCTTGGAAATTAGAAGATGCAGTGTATAACCTTGCTAATATGGCTCTAAGTGCTGGTGGACATGGTATAGTATGTTCTCCTGTAGAAATTGCTATTTTAAGGGCAAGGTTAGGAAATGATTTTCTGTTGATTACTCCTGGTGTTCGTCCTACATGGGCATCAGAGACTCATGACCAAGCCCGTGTGATGACTCCAAAAGAGGCAATTCAACGTGGAGCAAATATGTTGGTTTTATCTCGTCCTATATTAAAAGCAGATAACCCAGGACATGCGTTTGACAATATTGTGAAGGAAATTGAACATGACCAATGATGAAGTTATCCAAATTTTTATTCAGCATAAGGCTTTACTAAATGGCCATTTTGTTTATGCGAGTGGAAGACATGGAAATAAATTCCTTCAATTTTCACGCATTTTGCAATATCCGAAAGTAACCGAGCGATTGTGTTCAGAGTTAGCAACGTATTTTAAAGAATTCCATGTTAATTTAGTAGTTGGTCCAGCAACAGGCGGAATTGTTCTTGCATATGAGGTAGCACGACAACTTGGATGTCTGACAGCGTTTCTCGAAAAAGAGCCAGATAAAACAATGGCTATGAAACGTGGCTTTACCTTAGTAAAAGGCTGGAAAGTTATAGTTGTAGAAGATATTACTACGACAGGTGGTTCTGTCAAAAAATGTATAGAACATCTCCAGGGGCGAGGTGCTGAAATTGTCGGAGTTGGTTGTATCGTTAATAGAAATCCAGGTAATGTATTGTTTGATGTGCCTTTTTTCTCATTAGCAGAAATAAATTTAGAAACATGGGAACCAGAAGAATGTCAACTATGTAAAGATGGACAATCTATTACAGAACCAGACAACATCCTTCTTACCTAAAAGATATAATATAAACTTATAGATATAGAGTAGGTTATGAGAAGAAGGGAAGTAACACATAATAGAATCCCCATGAAAATGGTAAAACGTTTAGCAATCCTTGGGGGGAGTAGCGTATATATTCCAGCATTTCTATATGCTGTTATGAAGAACAATTTAAGAATAAAAGAGATTGTATTGATAGGTAGAAATCCCGAAAAACTTGAGATAGTCTCGTCGTTTTGTAAAAGGATGGCTGATAATATAGGTTATCCATTAAAGATAAAAAGTTCGGTTTCAATTGAGGAAGGGATAGAGGATGCTCAAATTATCATAAGTCACATTAGGGTCGGTGGCTTTTTAGCAAGGATTGATTATGAAAAGAGACCTTTAAATTATGACTTGATTGGAGATGAGAGTTTTGGTGCTGGAAGTTTTATGAATGCTGTAAATACACTTCCCATAATGCTTGAAGTTGGAAAAATTATCGCCTTAATAAATCCCGATGCATGGCTAATAAATATGACCAATCCGATGGGGCTTGTTGTTGAAACGTTAACGAGATATGCAAATCTAAAACACGTTATTGGAATATGTGAAACAACAGCAACTTACAAAAGAATTATTTCTGACATATTTAGAGTCCCAGAAAAGCAGGTTCGTATTCAATATATTGGGTTATATCATTTGGGGGTTGTATGTGATGTGTTAATTAATGGTGAAAGTGTTATGGTGGAACTTATCGAGAAAATTGACAAAGAACTCCCAAATCAGTTTGACCATGAACTAATGTCTGTTTTTAATGTTATCCCTTCAAGAGCGTTAAGCATATTTCTTCGAAAAAATGAATACTTAAAAGAGCAACAACGGAAACCACAGTTTCGCTCCGAAATGTTATATGAAAACGAGTCAAAAATTTTGAACATCTATAAAGACGAACAAATAAAAAGTATTCCTGATATTGTATATGAACGGAATCCTATATGGTATGAAGATTTAATTGTTCCACTAATCCGTGATTTGCAAAGTATTTATTCAGAAGAACACATTATTTGTGTGCCAAATAAGGGATATATCCCAGAATTTCCTTATGATACATCCGTAGAAATTCCGTGTGAAATCAGCAGAAACAGATTTAAACCTTCTATGAATACTAAATTGCCAGAAGTCTTTCGTGGTTTGTTACTCACAGCAAAAGAAAGTGATAGATTGATGATTGAATCAGTTATTAATCGGTCTTATGAATATGCACTTAAATCCCTAACAATAAATCCATTTGTGAATTCATATTCTTCTGCTAAATCATTTTTGGATGGGCTTGTAAAGGAAAGAAGAATAAATTGGCGGGAAACGTAACGTTAATTTTTACTGTTTGTTTAAAAGTGCCATGATTAAACAAATTATGAGATAATTAGATTAAATTGAATAATTTTAATGATAATAAAGCAAATAAAAGGATAAAATAAAACATAAAAAGTAAGAAAGGGATGATATGAAATCAAAATGGTTTATAATGTGTTTTTTGATAACAATATTTGTATTTTGTCTATTTTCGGGAGTTATAACAGCACAGAATATAAAAATTACTGGTGACAAGAGTTTGGATGCGTTGTTAAAATCTGACAATCTTGTGACAGTTATATTAAAAAACTCAGGTGCACAAGATGTTAACCTTAAATTAATTGAAGTACATCCCGAGTACTTGGTTTTTGAATCTGAAAAAGAGGAACGAGTGACGTATAAATTAGACCAGATTTCTGAAATTATAATTCAGAAGGAAAAAAGGGAAAAGACATCAGTTCAAATTATGCCAGGTATCACATTGCGGACAGAAGACAGAATGACCGTTGAAAGAGCATGGGTTCGTGTTGAAGAAATTTACAAATCTTCGGAGAGCAATCAGGACTTAAAAGTGGAATGTGCGGTTTTGCTCACTCTTCACAATTCTCAAGAAGCATCAGAATATTTGCAAAAGTTACTCGATGCCAATGAAATATCAACACAATTAGTATCCGCAAGAGGGATATATCTTACAGGAGGACAGGTGCCAACCGCTTTACTTAGAAGCGGTTTGGAGCATGGAAATCGTGCGGTTCGAATCCAATCAACAATATTAAGTGGTTTAGTAGGTTATCGGGATGGTATCCCATCGTTAATGAATATGCTACAGGACAGGTCTGGAGAAATTAGTGGTCCTGCGGCTCGTGCATTAGCAATGTTAGGTGTTCGGGAAATTATTCCTAAATTATTAGAGATGTTATCTTCCCAGAACGAAGATAAGTCAGAATCAGCAGTCTATGCATTTGTAGAATTAGGTGGAGAGGATATAAAAGAACAATTAAGGCAAATCATTCCAAATTTACAAGGGATGGCACAATATCGTGCAATAAAAGCACTTTTCTTTATGAAAGATCCTAACGGAAAAGCGTTACTCTCACAAATATTTGAAGATCAGGTAACATTAAGACCAGAAATTGCTCTTTTACTTGCAAGAGAGCAAGAATGGAAAGCTCAACAATTTTTGAGGACACGATTAACCCGACGAGAAAATCCAACGGATTCTAATTTTATATATCGTGCTCGAGCCATTACCGCTTTATATGAAGGAGGAGACCCGACTGTTTTGCCTCAGTATCAAGAATTAATGCGAGAAGGAAGTCCTGTGGTTCGTAAGGAAGTGTGCAAACTTATATTTAAATTAGGGGATAAGAATTTATTAAAAATATTGCCTTCCTTAATTGAAAATCGGGAACCAGAGGTTGCATTTGAGGCTTGTCGTGCCGCTATTGGTGTAACCTTGCCTGAATACAGAAAAAGATACATTAGATTGAAGGGTGAACTGTGAGTTCAAAGCTTCATCTTGTAATTTATGGTATTGTCCAAGGTGTTGGTTTTCGATATGCGACATACCGTAAAGCAGTGCAATTAGGTTTGAGAGGTTGGGTTCGTAATAAAAAAGATGGAACTGTAGAAGCAGTGTTTGATGGACCTGAAGAAAAAGTGCAAGAGATGTTACTCTGGTGCCATAAAGGACCGCTTGGAGCTAAAGTTAGTCACGTAGATGTCTCTTGGGAAGAAACTTCGGAAAATTATACGACTTTTGAGATTAAATATTAATTTTGGAACTATAACAGTACAATTAACATCAATATATAAACTATTTTATGCTATTTCCAAATTTATAAATATTTTGTAGAGAGAATCCGTCTCTAAATTCAGAGGATAAGTATGAAATTGAAATAAATATATTAGTTGAACCATAATAAATGTCAGATTCAACCTAAGTATATAAAAACCCATCAAAAAGAAAGGAATATCTTATGCAACAGCTTTTAATTTCCTCATTATTTATTTCTCTGGTGTTGTTTGTTTCCGTTATTCTGTTAGGCTCAAAGACATCTTTTGCGGATAACGAATTGTATACTGGAGGTGCTCCCAACGCGGAAGCCATCGGCTGGAAGATTGGTTGTCAGGCATACTCTTTTAATCGGTTTACATTCTTTGAAGCAATCGATAAAGTCGCTTCTATTGGACTTCACTATATCGAAGCATATCCAGGCCAGAAACTATCCAAAGAGACAGGTGATGTCGTGTTTGACCATAATATCTCTCCAGAACTACAACAGAAAGTAAAAGAAAAATTACAGCAAGCAAACGTAAAACTTATAAATTATGGTGTTGTAAACCTTCCGAATAATGAAGAAGAATGCCGTAAGGTATTTGATTTCGCAAAAGCCATGGGGATAGAGACAATTGTATCCGAACCCCCTGCGAATGCAATGCAGCTTGTTGATAAACTGACAGGAGAATATGGTATTAAAGTAGCAATTCATAATCATCCTAAACCTTCTTTATATTGGGATTATAAAAAAGTTCTGGAAGTAACAAAAGATGTGAGTCCACGAATTGGTTCATGTGCCGATACAGGACATTGGATGCGTTCAGGAATTAAACCAATGGAAGCTATTGAGGCATTAGGAACAAGAATCATATCGTTCCATTTAAAAGATTTAGGTGAGTTTGGGAAGAGAGATGCCCATGATGTTATTTGGGGAACAGGACAAGCAGATATAAAGGCAATATTGACATATCTTTATAAACAGGGATTTAAGGGAGTTTTTTCTATTGAATATGAATATAACTGGGAAAATTCACTTCCTGAGATATCTCAATGTGTCAAGTATTTTGATGCTGTGGCGAAAGAACTTTCAGGAAAGTAGAGAACATACCATTACTAATATTCAAAATTGAATGAGGATGGAGGTGTAAGAATACACCTCCATTTTATTTTATGATAAACAATAAAATATTAAGAGGTACTTATGAATAAGATTCTCTTATGGTTATTTGTAATTATTTTGTATATGATACCTACCGCCTTATATACAGAAGATAGTAATCAAACACCTGTATTTAAATCAGGCGAGGAAGGGTATGATACATTTCGGATACCATCATTAATAAAAACAAAGCAAGGTTCACTTATTGCTTTTTGTGAAGGGAGGAAAGACTCCGTCTCAGATAGTGGAAATATTGACCTGATTTGTAGATGGTCGGAAGATGATGGAAATACCTGGGGACCTCTACAAGTAATATGGGATGATGATAAGAACACATGTGGTAATCCCTGTGCTGTGATTGATAGTGAAAGTGGAACGATTATTCTATTAATGACCTGGAATCTTGGAGAAGATTCTGAACCTGAAATTATCGCGGGAAAATCAAAAGATACACGTCGTGTATTTATTTCACGTTCAGTAGATGACGGTCAAACATGGACAAAGCCAGAGGAAATAACCTCCTCTACTAAGCATGCAGACTGGACCTGGTATGCTACAGGGCCTGGAATAGGTATACAACTGGAAAGTAACCTATACAAGAATAGAATTATCATTCCTTGTGACCATGCCAATAAAAAAGATAATCAATGGTACTCACATGTTATATTTTCAGATGATGGAGGGAAAACATGGAACTATAGCCAGCCAATAGGACCTAAGCAAAACGAGTGTCAGGTTGTAGAAATTCAAGATGGCAAATTATTGTTGAACATGCGGAATTACAATCGTGAATATCCATGTAGAGCCATCTCAATAAGTTCAGACGGGGGAACTCATTGGGGAGATATTAATTACGATTTAACACTTGTAGAGCCCGTATGTCAAGCAAGCTTGATTAAACATAAAAGGAATGATAAAGAATATCTTGCTTTTTCTAACCCTGCAGACAAAAAAGAACGAATTAATATGACTGTAAGAATAAGCGATGATTATGGCAAAACATGGAAATACAATCAATTAGTATATTCAGGTCCTTCTGCTTATTCCTGTCTTTGTTCCTTAAATAAGAATGAAATAGGGATTTTATTTGAATGTGGAATGAAAAATCCTTATGAACAAATTGTTTTTAAGAAATTAAATATTCGGTCTCTTATTAAGGAAGATTAACAAACAAAAAGGAAAAGAGTCATGGATATGAAATTGAGACAATTAGGGGAGAGTGATATCTATATTACTCCTTTGGGGTTAGGATGTTGGCAGTTTAGTAATCAAATTGGGTTTGCTGGAAAGTTCTGGCCATCATTAAAAGAAGTTCCGAGTGATGATATTATCCGTGTAACCTGGGAACAGGGCATTAATTGGTTTGATACTGCTGAAATGTACGGTTGGGGCGTTTCAGAGCAATGTGTAGCAAATGGATTGAAAAGAATTAATGTTCCGCCAGAAAAGGTTATAATTGCAACAAAATGGCACCCTGTTGCTCGACGTGCCTCGAGGATGTTTCATTCTATCGAAGAGCAAATTCAGCGGTTGTCTCCATATAAAATTACCCTCTATCAAATTCATTCACCTACGTCATTATCAAGTATTAAGTCTGAAATGGAAGTAATGGCAGAGTTGATAAAGTCAAAATATATTCAGGTTGCTGGAGTTAGCAACTATACTGCAAGTCAAATGAAAAAAGCACATACATATCTCGAAAAGTTTGGTTTTCCACTGGTATCAAATCAGGTACATTACAGTTTACTTCACCGTCGCATTGAAAAAAATGGTATTTTAAGAACAGCTAAAGAACTTGGTATGACTATTATTGCATATTCGCCATTAGAGCAGGGTTTATTAACAGGAAAATTTCATGAAAATCCAGACCTTATTAAAACAAGGGTAGGTTGGAGAAAATATTTTCCATTATATCGCCCTGCGGGTTTGCAAAAAACGAAGCCTGTGATAGATACATTAAGAAAAATAGCAGAACGGCATGGTGTTACACCGTCGCAGGTTGCACTTAACTGGTTAATACATTTTCATGGGGAACGAGTAGTTGCTATTCCTGGGGCTACAAAAATTGAACAGTCAGAACAAAATGTAGGAGCGTTAAAATTTCAACTATCAGATTCGGAAATGGATGAGATTGATAAAGTATCTCAACCTTTTATTTAATCGAAGTATTTTTTGAACTACCCATAAACATAAGAATTGTCATTGAAAATAGAATAACAATAAAATCGGATACCCATGTTTGTACCCGTGTTACTGCACAAGAACAACCGCGTCTAATTTGTGAGCCACATGTCTGTAGTTTTTTTATTGCCTCTTGTAATTCTTCTTTCGTTAGTTGTTCATCTTGATTTGAATCAAATGAGAGAAATACATCTAAACTTAATCCCTCAATTAAATTTTGTGCTTCCTGCAATGTTAGAAAGCCATCTCCGTTTGCGTCCATAGAATCAAAATTATCGTACATTGCGTACGCAAAATCTATTGGTTTATCTACTTTGGGTATATTAACGTTTTGAACACTTAATGTTATTAATAAAACAATACAGATTCCCATAATTATTTTCCTTATAGATTACATTATAATGTTATACTACATCCGTTAATTTTAGTGATGTCAGGATAAATTAAGCAAATTATCAATATCATGAAAAATACATTGAGAAATAATAACAGCAGTCATCATAATAAAACAGCGGTTATCATCCCCTGTTATAATGCTGGAAATAGGTTAAAAAAAGTTGTTGAAGCTACCTTAAAATTTCCAGTAGATGTGTTTGTTGTTGATGATGGTTCAACCGACAATTGTATAGATACAATTATTCAGTTGCCTTTACATATTATATCTTTACCCCAAAATCGGGGGAAAGGCTTTGCTATTATTGAGGGCTTAAAAACGTCTTTGACTTCTAAGGATTATGAGATATTTTGTTTTTTAGATGCGGATGGACAGCATAATCCTGAACTTTTGCCTATGTTTATAAAAATGTGGGAGGAACACAAATATGACATTATCATCGGCCAAAGAAGTTTTAAACCAGGACAAGTTCCGTTGGCAAGTAAGATAGGCAATTATTTTACCCATTTTATCCTACGTATCTTGGTGAAATGCCCTGTTTCAGATACACAATGTGGTTTTCGACTGTATTCTCGTGCATTCGCTGAAGAAATTATTCAATGCGTCAAGCCAGGACGGTATGAAACAGAAACATTAATATTATTGTTGGCAATTCAAAAGGAAAAAACAATAGGGACTATTCCTATTCCTTCTATTTATGAAGACAAAAATCGCTCATCCCATTTCAGAAAAGTTTACGATTCTTTTAGAATCCTTAGTGCAATCATTAAATATTCATTTATGAATTTATTTAAATAAAGTGTACAAATCAGTTTCTGAAAAAATCTAATGTCTCACGATAGAATGTGTTACCCATCATTGCTGTCATGTGGTCTCTCCCTTTAAGGAAAATACACCGTGCATTTTTCATATGTTTTTCGAGTTCTTCCACCCCTTTACTTAATGGGTCTTTATCACCCACAATTACAAGTGTCGGAACGTGGTTATTTCTTAAAGAATCTTCCGTTACAGCCATTTCTGGAAATTGTTTCATCACATCAGCCATTGCTTTTGAATCGGACATCATGTTTAATCCAAAATCTAACAATTTAATACGCCATTTTGGTGGTTCTTTTCTCCCTGGTTCTAATGCTTTGGTTAGGGGGTAGTATCCTTTTCCATTTTCTAAAGATTCTACCAGTTCCATAAGGATTTTTATATTATCTCCATCCACTTTTTCATATCCAGCTCCCCCAACAACAGCTTTGATTACACGTTCTGGATACATTGTTAAAAGTTTTAATGTTGTAAAACCTCCCATCGAATAGCCCATAATATACGCTTTGGGAATATTTAAATGGTCCAGTAATCGGATAACATCATTTACCATTTCTAATCCATATTTGTTTGGTTCAGAGGGTTTGCCACTTAATCCATGTCCACGATGGTCAAAAGAAATAACAGTAAAATGTTTCCTTAATTTTTTTATCATCCCATTCCACCTCCAATTTAAGTCTGCATTAACTGCATATCCATGAATTAAAACTAATGGCGGTCCGTTACCCTCAACACGATAATGTATTTTGCATCCGTTGGAATCAAAATATTCTCCTTTTACCCGATACTTTAATAAAAATAGAACCAGAAAAATACCAATTATAATTAATAAAATAAAAGAGAGGAGAATTATTAAAAAAATCGTCATATTGTGGTCTCCTTTTAGTTAGGGTTATTTTTAGTTATAAAATTTTCTACTGATGAGGCAAATTTCTTTTTGAGTAAGGTTGTCAAATGTGTCCCACCTTCTATCCAAACAACGTCATCATTAGGTAAGACAGTACTTAACTCATTTATTGTTTTGCACATCGGGTCTGCAGTTCCACCAATAAGTAATATTGGCACTTGGCAAGCCGAAAGGTCATTTTCCTCTACTTCAAGTGCGGTAACACTTTCTAATAAGTCGGCTATGGCATCCAAATCATTAGTCTTTTTGGCATAACAATTGGCAAATGCAATTGAAATTCTACCGAATCCTTTTTTCTCCATACCTACCAGTTCAAATAAAGGTGTGCAGTCCTTTTTTTCACGCATAGCATTATATATACGTTTTAACTTTTCTATATTTTCTTCCGATTGTTTCTCCCAACCAGCACCTGCTACTGTTACAGAATATGCTCTTTCAGGATAAAGTGTCGCAAATTTTAATGCGATGAAGCCTCCAAGCGAGTACCCGACAATATGTGCTTTTTGTATCTTTAAAGAATCCATAATTCTTCGAACATCCTCTACTAAGTTTAATCCATAATTTTCAACACCATACACAACTTCTGATTTGCCATGCCCACGTAAATCAAATGCAATGACATGATATTTTCTTGATAATTTTTTTGTAATCCCTGGTAACCGCCAATTTAGGTCTGCATTTGCAAGAATTCCATGAATAAGAATTACAGGTGTTCCTTGTCCTTTTTCTAAATAATGAAATGTAATGTCATTATTTAGGTAATGCCCTTGTTGTTGATGGAAGATAGCACAGCTTATGTTTATGATTGAAGTTAGGACTACTATTATGCTTAATTTTATGGTAAATCCTGAATTTTTAATATCTATTTTTGAAAATAAATCATCAAAATTCATATCATTTAACCCTTAAAATAATTTAATGTATAGATTTAGTAATGTAGTTTTTTATGTTATCATATCTGTTAGTATTTTTTGTAATATGAAGTATCTTTCTCCATATTTATATATGCTTGGAGCCTCATTTTGCTTTTCAATCATGTCGATTTGTGGAAGTTTAATTGGGGATAGCCTTTCTTGGATTGCGATTTCATTTTTTAGAATCCTTCCTACATTTATTTTTATTTTGATTTTTGCGTTGCTTATAGGAGAAAAACCCATTTTAATTGGTTCTTTTTCTTTATGGCTACGTAGTATTTTTGGGACTGTTGCATTACTTTGTACCTTTTATTCCTTATCCCATTTACATGCTACTGACACAGTTACTATTTTTGCTACAACCCCTATTTGGATAGGATTTATTATGGCAATTGTTTTCAAAGACAAAGCACCTCCGTTACTTTGGGTTTTTGTTATATCTACATTTATAGGAATATGCATAATAGAAAGACCACAATTTCAAGGCAATGTTATTCCTATATTTATTGCATTTATAGGTGCTATATGTGCAGGTTCTGCTATGGTTAGCTTAAGTTTCTGTGGAAAAATTACACCGATTACCGTTGTATCCCATTACAGTATGGTAGCAGTGATAACGAGTTTTATCCTTTTTTGCTTTTACTGCTCTCAATTTTCTAACATAATAGTCATAATGAAAAAATATTACCTCTTGCTTATAGTGATAGGAGTAAGTGGAACAGTAGGTCAAATTTTTTTAACAAATGCTTATGGTAATGGGAAACCACAGTGGATTTCTATTTTAGGATTAAGTCAAGTTTTAATCACTATGATGATTGAATTGTTTTTAAATCGAATGAAAGTGGATATATATCATTTGATTGGGATGATAATGGTATTATTCTCTATATCTTGTGTTATTTGGATAAAACCATTAAATAAAAATATATCCAAACCTATTTAGATTAAAAACTATAAATAAAAATAAAACTTAACAAAATGTCAAACATAAAGATGAATATGAAAGATAATAAAAAAGGAGAACCACTTTCTCTGTTGTGGGTGACAGATATACATTTAGACCATCTCCCACCTGAAAAAGGCTCTGCTTTTATTCGCGAAATAGCTGAGAAGAAACCTTCGTTAGTTGTTATAACGGGGGATATTTCGACTGCTGAGACAGTAGATAAGTGGTTATTATATATAGACCGTGTTTTTACGTGTCCCGTGTACTTTGTATTAGGTAATCATGATTATTATCATGGGTCAATAGAACAAGTTCGGCAAAAGGTCAGGCAGATTACGAGATACTCTCAGCGTGTTCGATGGTTACCAGAAGTGGGTATTGTTACATTAACCCCTAACACGGTACTTATAGGCTGTGATGGTTGGGGAGATGCGAGGCTTGGTGATTTTGACCATGCAGAAACGAAAATGAGTGACTATCTATTTATTAAAGAACTCATTGGGCTTGACCGTCCTCGAATTAAGCAGGTTATTCAGGCTATCGGTGCCGAGTCTGCTCGATATTTAGCTAAATTACTGCCTGAGGCGATGAGCCGTGCTCAGTATATAATAATTGCAACCCATGTTCCTCCTTTTGCTGAAGCATGCTGGCATCAAGGTCGCAGAGGGGATGCAAAATGGTTGCCAAACTATACATGTGGTGCCTTAGGAGAGGTTATTCAATCATCTGCTATGAACAGTATGTATCATCAATTTCTGGTTCTATGTGGACATACTCACGGGTATGCTGATGTACATATCCTACCTAATTTACATATTAAAGTAGGTGAAGTGGAGTACGGTAAACCAATTGTTCAGGATATAATTACAGTTTATTAAAAAGGGTATTTTAAGGTAGTACCTTTAAGTAATTGCAATTACTAAAATGATAAAGCATAGGGAATTGCAGAAAGGCATTCCGCAACATATCGATTTACAGGTGCCCTACCTTCATACCTTATAAATTCTACATGCCCGTCTAAATATAGCACATTACAACCACCAGGAATATGATTGAAATATTGTGTTTTACTTCCAGTAGCCAAAATATCAAACATAATCCACACGCTACTTTGTGCTTGTGCTTTACTGGAAGGATTGTTAATGTCCGTAATTAAAAATCTTTCAATACCTTCACGTAAGCGGTAAATAATATCTCCACCAGCATTCCCATTTGGAAACATTCCAGGGATGTCTTTATCAGCCACACTATAATTATGAGCCATAGCTCCTTGCATTGCGGTATAGGCTAATCCATTCCATAATTGAGCACTACCTTCTTTTGACGGTGCAAAAGGAGTTAAATTTGTTTTTGGGTCAGTTAACTCACAGCGGTCAAAAACCCAACCTGTATAAATATAACTATTCACCCCGAGTCGTACACCTGCGGAATGTAAAAGATGCCCAGTACCATCATCACAGGCATAGTTAATCATCCAATCACCTTTCGAGTTTTTTAAGTTATTTACGGTCACTTTTGAATTAGAAGGACAAACAAGAATAGCTGGGTCGGTAAGATATTCAGGATAAATATCAGATATTCTCGGATTTAAACCATAAACGTAATTCGTGGCTCCAGTAGGGGTAAGAGTCTCACAGTCATATAATGATTCCATGTTAATCAATACCATAGGAAATCGTTCTCCCTTAGCCTCTCCTGCATACATTTTTAGGATGATACCCCATTGTTTAAGATTGTTCTGACAGCTGGAACGGCGTGCCGCTTCACGTGCTCGCGCTAATGCTGGTAATAAAATTGCCGCCAATATACCGATAATCGCAATAACTACCAGTAGTTCTATAAGAGTAAAACCATATTTTTTCATTTCAAACACCTCCTAATGATTTGTAAGATAAAATAGTTAACTAAAGAAAGAGTAAGATTGAGTATTTAGAATTTTAGACAGGATGAATAGGGAGGTTTAATAATTTGGGGGACCCCGTCTGGAGTAAGGTTCATGAAAAATTTTTAAATAACATACCTTTGGTTTATGGGAACATGTGTTATCCCAAATTTGATATAAAAGATAAGATATAAAAACAGAGAAGATTAATAAGGGAGTAAACATTAGAATTCTAAAAGGACCTTTTCCCTCAGCTCCCCCAAAGGATTTTTTCCAAATTCCAGGAGCAATGCCGTGTAACACAGCAATGATAAGATATAGTGCGATTATAAAACTGAGAATTTTTGTAATTGTTCTATTTCGAAGGGGCATGTTTCCTTCCAAAGATTTGCAGTAGGTATTCGATATTATTTCAATGATGCATAGTTGCCATTTAAATTTTAAACACTTTTGTGAGTTTTATGCAAATGGAATCTTTAATTGGTTCTTCTTAAAGGTGAAGGCAAATCATGAATAATGGTATAATTTAATTAACACATGAGGAATTAACGATGATTTGCCAAAAATGCAAGAAAAAACTTGCCACAGTTAGATATGCAGAGGTTATAGATGGACATGTTACTGAGATTCATTTGTGCCCTGACTGTTTAATAGAAGTCCAAAATAACCCGAAAGGATTTAAACTGAGTTCAGAAGAACCACAAGTAAAAGAACCAAAAGAAACTATAGAAGATATATCCAAAAAGGCAAAAGTCAAATCTATATGTTCGGTATGTGGTACCCAGCTGAATTATATCCAGGAAAAAAACAAGGTTGGTTGTTTTACATGTTACAAAAATTTTGGTCCAGAAATAGAGTCTATACTTGAAGTTATTCAAGGTGGAGGCACTCATATCGGTAAAAAATTAAATTATTCTAATGATGAAGAGCGGGTTCGGGCACAGTTTCTTCTGGATACTAAAAAAGCGTTAATTCGACAAGCAATTAAAGCAGAAGATTACGAATTTGCGGCTAAGCTACGTGATGAAATTATAGATTTAGAGAAAACAATATCTTCTTGGAAAATGGGAAAGAATTAGTTATGATTATGAAAACGTGGGTAGATAATAAACCAATATGGTGGAAAGAAGAGGCAGAAGGTGCACCGGTTGCTATTTTTACTGTCGGGACATTATGTCGTAATGTTGCAGGGTTCTTTTTTCCAGTACGAATGGGCGAAGAAGAAAAAGAACGGCTTGAAATCTTATTGAAAGAAGCACTAACGCAGTTTGATGAGTTTTCAGTAGATGAATATGTCAGTTTTGCAGGAGTATCTCCACGAGAACACCTTTTTTTGTCAGAACGATTTCTCGTGTCTTACGATTTACTTTCAGGTATTGGACGTAGAGGTGTTTTTATTAGTAGAGACCAACGGTTTTCGCTAATGATTAATGGGGGAGAGCATCTTGTTCTTCGTTCCGTTTTTGCAGGGGCTCAGGTTGAGAAGGTCTGGGAATTACTTAATCAAATCGACGATAGAATAAGCAAGTCTATTGACTATATGACAGACTCACGGTTGGGATTTTTAACGTCAGATTTGAACCTTGTTGGTACAGGGTTGAAGTTATTTGTTATTCTTCATCTTCCAGGACTGGCAAGAACGGGGAGTATAATGCTCTGGGAAGAAAAATTGAAGTCATTAGGTTTTTATTTAAATGGAATTAAAACAGGTCCTCCCGTTGACGCCAGGCCATTATCCATCCCAAAACATCTTGTTGAACAAGGATTTCATAGTACCATAGGCACGCCAGTTACTGTCGGATTTATAGAGACAGTAGGTAGTCTTTTTGCCATTGGTAATAAGTATACCCTTGGATTTTCCGAAGCAGAGATAGTTTTTTCCTTATCCCACATGGTTAGTGAAATAACAAAGGCTGAAAATGATGCAAGACAGAAATTGTTATCTTCAAGTCGGTTAACATTAGAAGATATCGTAGGAAGAGCTGAAGGTGTCGCATACGGAGCTAAATTTTTGGAATTTGCTGAGGCAATTGAGTTATGGTCTGCTTTGCAATTAGGCTCTTCTTTGAACCTAACTTCTAAAAATATTCCATCTTTACCTTTACCTTTGCTTTTTGAACTTCAAGGAGGACATATTATCATTAATTTAACTGGAAATGGGAATAACACTGTGAAGATGAGTTTAGCACGCGCAAGCAAGTTTAAGGAAATATTCAAAAATTAATTTAAGAACAAAAGAATTTTTTATAAGGGAATAAGTAAATGTTATGGGAACGATTTACAGAACGAGCTCGGCATGTTATCGCTGTCGCTCGTAATGAGGCTGTAAAACGAGGAAGTGAATACGTTCGTACTGAACATATTTTATTTGCTCTTTGTCTTGAAACAGAGGGTATTGCTGCGAAGGCTTTATTAAATTTAGGCATAGATTTAGAACAGTTATTGCAAGAAATTGAACATCGTTGTCCTTCCGGACCGGCTTTGCTTTCATCCGATGAAATTACCTACACACCAAGAGCAAAAAAAGTTCTTGAGATGGCAGTTGAAGAAGCACATCGTTTTAACCATACTTATGTAGGTACCGAGCATATCCTTTTAGGTCTAATTAAAGAGGGAGAAGGAGTTGCTGCAAAATTGCTACATGATTTTGGTGTTGACTTACACCGTGCACAAGCAGAAATTATGAAACTTATCGGTGAAACCAGTAAAGGTGGAAAGAGCGAACCTCATGAGCGGAAAAAATCTACGACTCCTGCTTTAGATACATTTGGTAGAGATTTAACCTACTTAGCGAGAGAAGGCAAATTAGACCCCGTAATTGGGAGAGAAGTGGAAATTGAGCGTGTAATACAGATATTAAGTAGGAGAACAAAAAACAACCCAGTTCTTATTGGTGAGGCAGGTGTCGGTAAAACTGCAATAGTTGAGGGGTTGGCTCAGGCAATTGTAAATGGGAATGTGCCAGATTTGTTATTAAATAAACGTGTTTTGACATTAGATTTAGGAGCAGTTATTGCAGGAACGAAGTATCGGGGACAGTTTGAAGAACGATTAAAATCGGTCATGAAAGAAATTCAAAGGGAAGATAATATTATTCTATTTATTGATGAAATACATACAATTGTAGGTGCAGGAGCCGCAGAAGGTGCTGTTGATGCTGCAAATATGTTAAAGCCTGCTTTGGCTCGCGGTGAATTGCAATGTATCGGTGCCACAACTGCCGATGAGTATCGTAAATATATTGAAAAAGATAGTGCCCTTGCACGTCGTTTTCAAACTATTTTTGTGGATGCGCCTACTCCAGAAGAGACAATTAGGATATTGGAAGGACTGCGTGATAAGTATGAAGCACATCATAAAGTAAAATATACCGATGACGCTATCATCGCAGCAGTTCGATTATCCGACCAATATATTTCTGATAGATATCTGCCAGACAAAGCAATTGATGTCCTTGACGAAGCGGGGAGTCGTGTCCGTTTACAAATTACGACAAGACCAAAGGAATTAAAAGAATTAGAAGCGGAAATCGAAAAAGTAACACAGGATAAAGAGATAGCTATAAAACACCAGGAATTTGAAAAAGCAGCTTCACTACGTGACCGTGAACGGAGATTACAATCTCTTTATCAAGAGAAGAAAAAGGAATGGGAGTCACAGCGAGATTCTGCTCAAGCAGTAGTTACTGCTGAAGACATCGCTTACGTCGTTTCGAAATGGACAGGAGTCCCACTTACCAAGATTGGGGAGACTGAATCTGAACGATTGCTTCGAATGCGTGAAGAGCTACATAAATCGATAGTCGGACAAGATGAAGCGATTAATGCCATTACCCGCGCAATTCAAAGGTCAAGAGCAGGTTTGAGGCACTCAAACCGTCCTGTAGGCTCGTTTTTATTTTTGGGTCCTACTGGTGTAGGAAAAACACTTCTCGCTAAGAAACTCGCTGAATTCTTGTTTGGTGATGAGCGGGCTCTAATTACGTTAGATATGTCGGAATATATGGAAAAATTTACTGTATCACGACTTATGGGGGCACCTCCAGGATATGTAGGTTATGATGAAGGAGGTCAATTAACAGAGCAGGTAAGACGGAGACCATACTCAGTAGTGCTGTTCGATGAAATAGAAAAGGCACATCCTGATATTTTTAATGCATTATTGCAAATACTTGAAGAAGGCCAAATGACCGATGGTAGTGGAAGAAAAGTAGATTTTAAAAACACGGTAATTGTTTTAACGTCAAATATTGGAGCACGTAAAATTGGAAAGTCAACCTCATTAGGTTTTCAAAAAGATAGTATAGAAGAAGAATATGAAAAGATGCGTGACCGTGTTATGGAAGAAGTTAGGAAAACATTTAATCCAGAATTTCTAAACCGTTTAGATGAAGTCCTTGTTTTCCATCGCCTTACTCAGGAACAATTAGAACAAATTGTCGATATTCAAATGAATGAAGTTACTAAGCATTTACAAGAAAAACAAATGAAAATTGAAATTACACCTTCAGCTAAAAAATTCCTTGTAAATATAGGTAGTAGTGAAGAATATGGTGCTCGTCCTCTTCGTAGGTCTATTCAACAAAACATTGAAGACCCGCTTGCTGAGAAACTGCTCTCAGGCGAAATAAAGGAGGGAAGTACTGTATTAATTGATTTAAATTCCGATGGAACTGCTCTGGAATTTAAGGTAAAGGAGAACCAGTTTGAAAATCAATTACCAAAAACGGATAATAATACTGTAAAATTAATAAATAATTAGGGCAAAACTGTAGGCGAAAAATATTGAATATAACATAATGAAGGGATTTGTTCAATGTTAAGAACAAGATATGTACATGTCATTTTATCTATTGTTATTTTTATTTTATGTAAAAATTCTGTGACACAAGAAACGGATTATTCAGGCAAAGAAGTTCTTTCTGTAAATATTCAAGGGCTTGAAAAACTTAACGAACAGGTTGTGTTAGGACAGGTAGAAACAAAAGTGGGAGATAAACTCAATTCCAGAGCTGTAGCACGAGATATTAAACGAATTTATAATTTAGGCTATTTTACAAAAGTAAGTGTTGAGGTCATTCCAGAAGGGGATGGAGTCAAAGTGACATATATAGTGGAAGAAGAACGAAGAATATCAGATGTGAAAATAATTGGTTGCAAAAAAATAAAACCCCGTGCAATAGAACCTGTATTAAAGCAAAAAAGAGGAACTTCTTTTATTCCCGAACTTTGTGAGGAAGATAGAAAAGCAATTATTAATATGTATCAAGCAAAGGGATATGCAAATACAAAGGTTGATGTTATAACAGAAAAAGTGGAACCTGGACTTGTTCGTATTATTTATTCTATTGATGAAGGGAAAAAAGCAAGAATTAAAGAGATTGAAATTGAAGGGAACTCAGCACTGAGTGACCGTCAGGTAAAGAAAGCAATGAAGACCAAACCCGCTTGGTGGTTTTTGGGTGGTAAATATGACGAGACCAAATTTGAGACCGACCTGGAGAATATAGTTAATAAGTATGGAGACCACGGTTATTTAGATGCTAAAGTAACGCATACAGATGTTCTATATACAGATAATGGAAAAAAGCTTAGAATAAAACTTTTTGTTGAGGAGGGAGACCAATATAAAGTTCAATCTCTACAATACGCAAATAATATCGTTTTTGATGCTGAAGAGTTAGAAAAGGATATCAAAGTAAAACCAGAAGATATTCATAATAAAGGACAGGTGGCTAAAGATGCTCAAGTACTTGAAAAGAAATACCAAGATAGTGGTTATGTGGATGCTACCGTAACTCCACAGGTCTCAAAAGATGAACAGAATAAAACAACGAATATTGTATATAACATATCTGAAAGTGAATTGAAATATATAAAACAAGTTGATATTACGGGTAATGATGTTACACAAGATGAAGTCATTCGCAGGCAGGTATTAGTGAAACCTGGAGAACGATATGATGGTTCTGCTGTGGAATCAAGCCGATTGCGACTTGAAAATACGGATTATTTTGATAAAATCCGTATTACGCTCCATGATGATGAAGAAGACCCAAGATATTCTAATTTACTTGTAGATGTAGAGGAAGGGAAAACCAATACCTTTCTTTTCGGAGCTGGGTATAGTACAGATGAAGGTGTTGGCGGTTTTGCACAGTTAAGACTAAGAAATTTTGACATTACCAACTGGCCATCCTTTTCAGGGGGAGGACAACAATTTTCAGCACGTGTTCACGTCGGTGACAGAAGAGACCGCTATAGTGTAAGTTTCACTGACCCCGAGATATTTGGATATCCTATTTCACTTGGCGTAGATTTGTATGATGAATCCTATTGGGTTCGTAGTGGTGCAGACTACCGTGAAAATCAGACAGGAGGACAAATACGTTTTGGGAAGGCGCTTTCACTTTACAATACTGCACGGTTAGCATTTAGGGTTGAAGATGTCGATATTAGTGACCTTTCATGGTTTATAAATCCTGAAATAAGAAAACAAACTGAAAATTCAACAACGGTAAGTACAATTTTGAGTTTAGAGAGAAATACTTTAGACCGTTATCGTGACCCAAGTCGTGGTATTAATGCTGTGTTAAGTTCAGAACTTGCTGGACTTGGCGGAGATAATAATTTTGTAAAATTGCAACTTGATTTTGCTTGGTATAGGGCATTGGATAAAGATAAAAAGTGGGTTTTTATGCTAAGAACTCGTGAGGGTTGGATGACAGAATATGGAGACTCAGATTATATACCACTAATCTACCGTTTTTATGCTGGTGGTACTACCACAGTCCGAGGTTATGATTATCGTGATATTGGTCCTAAGATTCGTGAATATGGCTTCTTTGGAGATTGGATTGCCAAAGGCGGTAATTTACGATTAGTTAACAATTTAGAATTAAAGTATAAGGTGACAAATATCTTTAGAATTTATAGCTTTATTGATATGGGTGGTGTTTGGGAAGATGAGGGAGATATCGATTTGTCAGATTTAAGATATAGTAGCGGATTAGGAATAGGTGCAGAAATTCCGAAGATAGGACCTATTCGTGTTGATTATGGTATTCCATTAAATCCTGATGATGACCAAGGACACGGTAGATTACATTTAACTACAGGATTGCAATTCTAATCAAAAAGAATATATGATAAAGATTCCCTTATTCTTAGAAAAAATCCCGCATACGTGAAATTTAAAATAAAAATTTGATATACTTTCGTCTATATATTAAATAAGAATAAAATAACAATTGTTAAATTAACATAAATAGAAAGGATTCGCAGTGAACGGGAGATATTTTTTTATATCATTAACGATTTGTATTTTATTACTTCTTCCTGTCGGTATGATTTTTGCACAGGAACCAGTAAAGACTCAAAGTTCAGAAGCCTCATACAGAATTGCTGTTGTTGATGTTGAGCTTGTTATGAGGGAATACAATAAGAGAAAACAAAAATATGAAGAACTTCAAAAGGAAGTCGATTCCCAACAAAAAGAACTCGATAATCTGATGAGTCGTATTGAAGAAGATAGAAAAAAACTTGAGTCGGGTAAGTCTACAATGAGCGATGAAGAAAAACTGGATTTGAAAATGAAAATAGAACAAGAGGCGGCTACATATAGAGCAGAACTTGAAAAAAGGCAAAAAACTATTGATAGCAAGGAAGAACGAATTATTCGTGAATGTTTAGATGATATTCAAAACGCTATTAATGTAATTGCCACCTCAGATAATTATCATCTCGTATTCAATGCGGGCAAATCTCTGAAAAGCAGTTTATTATTTCACAGCCCAACAATGGATATAACCTCCAAAGTCCTAACCTATTTGAATTCAAATTCAAGTACTACGGAATCAGTAAAACCAAAGAAATAAAAACGGTTAATTGGTATATAGATAACTCTATATTGAAAAATTAAGAAAATGTCAATAAATGTGAAACAAATATCAGAATGGATAAATGGGATAATTATTAAGGGGGATGAAAACACTATAATAACAGGTGTTAATAGCATCGATAATGCGAGTAGTGGCGATTTAGTATTTGTCCGTGATAAAAAATATGAAGCGTTATTAACGAAAACCCAAGCATCTGCTGTGCTTATGTCCTCAGAACCTGTAGTTCCAGTACCAGAAAATCTTGTTTGTATTATAGTGACAAATCCAGAACTTGCATTTTTACAAGTATTACAACAATTTAATCCTCAAAAGATACAATTACCTGAAGGAATACACCCCTCTGCAGTTGTAGGGGATGATGTCACTTTGGGAGAGAATATTGCAATAGGTCCTTTTGTATTTGTTGGTAATAATTCAAAAATTGGCAATAAAACGAAGATATATCCCCATGTATATATCGGGGAAAACTGTGAGATTGGTGAAAACACCATTATATTTCCTAATGTCACTATCCGAGAAGAAACGAAAATAGGTTCTAATTGTATTATTCATTCAGGAGTATGTATTGGAACAGATGGATTTGGTTTCATTCATGATGGTAATTTGTGGCATAAAATTCCACAGATTGGATGTGTTATTATAGGAGATAATGTTGAAATAGGTAGTAATACATGTATTGACCGTGCTACATTTGGGGAGACCCAAATAGGCACAGGTACTAAAATAGATAATTTGGTTCAGATAGGACATAATGTTAAAATAGGTGAAAATTGTGCAATTGCAGCAACAACTGGTATAGCTGGCAGTGCTACTATAGGTAATAGTGTTCGAATTGGTGCCGGTGCGGGTATCAATGGACACATTAATATAGGAGACAATGCAACTATAGGTGCATGGTCAGGTGTAGCAAAGTCAGTGGAAGTTGGTGCTGTAGTTTCTGGTTTCCCTGCAACAGAACATTCGCGGGCAAAAAGGATATTAGTTGCCCAGCAGTATGTCCCCGAATTGCTCAGGAGAGTTAAAGAACTTGAAATGAAAATTCAAGAAATAGAGAGTAAAGTATATGAAAAATCAGCGAACAATCAGTAAAGAAGTATCTTTCTCAGGAGTAGGATTACATTCAGGAAGTTTAACAACAGTGACTTTTAAGCCTGCCCCCCCAGATACAGGAATTATCTTTATTCGAACCGATTTATCAGGAAAGCCAGCAATTCCTGCAGATATTGACCATGTAATTGATGTTTCTCGTGGTACTACTATTGGTTTAGGTAATGCCAAAGTAAGGACGGTAGAACATGGTTTGGCAGCAATGGCTGGCTTAGGTATTGATAATTTATACATTGAACTTGATAATGAAGAAATCCCTAATGGCGACGGGAGTGCTTTGCCTGTAATGAACTGCTTACTTCGGGCAGGAATAACAGAGCAGGAAGAGCCAAAAAGGTCACTGCTTGTTGATAGACCCGTATATTATCGTCAAGATGATGTAACTCTTAATATCCTTCCCGCAGATGAATTTCGCATTACCATGACCATTGCTTATGACCATGTTGCTATTGGTACACAGTATGCCAGCTTTATTATTAATGAAGAAACATTTATGAATCAACTTGCCCCTGCTCGTACATTTTGTTTTCTGAAAGAGGTAAAAATGTTGAAGGAGCAGGGATTAATCATGGGGGGAAGTTTAGAAAGTGCAGTAGTTATAGGGGATGAGGAAATTCTAAATGATGGATTACGATTTCCCGATGAATTTGTAAGACATAAAATTCTCGACTTGCTTGGTGATACATATCTATTAGGAAGACCTTTAATAGGACATATCATTGGCGTTAAGTCGGGACACGAAAAGAATGTAATGTTTACAAAACAAATAAAAAAAGTTTATCTGAACGGTTATGGGATTTATGCTATACATGACCCAAGACCAACAGCACATCGACAAATACCAGTTTTAGATGTAAATAAAATATTGAAAATATTACCACATCGCTATCCCTTCCTGTTAGTAGACCGAATTATCGAATTTACATCCATGAAAAAAGTGGTTGGAATTAAGAATGTTACAGTAAATGAGCCATTTTTCCAAGGGCATTGGCCTGATGTTCCTGTGATGCCAAGCATTTTGATTCTCGAAGCGATGGCACAAGTATCCTCTGTGCTCATTTTCCGAGAGAATGGCGACCCACCCCTTTATCAGGCATACTTCGTAGGTTTAGAAAAGGCGTCACTTCGTAGACTAGTAGTACCTGGAGACCAGCTTGTAGTGGAAGCAGAAATGGTTTACTACCGAAACGACCTATTCAAGGCAAAGGTTGTAGCTTCTGTAGAAAATCAAGTAGTGGCTGAAGCAACTATGAGTTTTGGTTTGGTAGAATTAAGAAAATAGATATTTTCCATTTTTATTTTTATAAACTATAAATGAGGGTGACTGAGTTCTGTTAATAATCATAAAGAGAGATTGGTTTTTCATAAATTGTTTGAAAAATTATAGTTAAAACAATTAATATTAATCATCAAAATATTAGAAGAAAAGAATGTTTTATAAAAATTGAGATTACATTTATATGTTGGCAAAAAGATGAAATTTAATAATTATTATATTGGTTATTTTTTTATTGCTATATTATTTTTATTTATTCAATCATGTGAAAATCCGAGAAAAGACATTTTTATAGTTTCTGGCCAAATAGAGTGCAAAGTACATACCCCTGGCTCGACAATAGGTGGACGTATTATTAAAATTTACGTAAACGAAGGGGATACGGTAAAAAAAGACCAATCATTAATTCAGTTTGATTGTGCTCAGCAAGAGTCAATGTACCAATCCGCATTGGCGGGTGTAAAACGTGCAGAAGCTTTAGTAGAAAAATTAAAAAAAGGGGCAACAGAAGAGGAACTTCGTCAGGCGGAAAAAGCAGTGGCTTCCGCAGAGGCACAGTATAAATTATTACTTGCTGGAGCAAGGGAAGAAGATAAAAAATCTGCAAAAGCAGCCTTGGATTCTGCTCAAGCTACTTATGAAATAGCAAAAAAAGATTATGAACGAGCAGAACGTTTATATAATGAAGGGGCTATATCGAAAAAAGAATGGGAACAAACAAAGATACTCTACGAAAAGGTTCAAGCTGAATACCGTGTTGCAGAAGAAAAATATAAACAACTTCAAAAAGGAGCACGAGACGAAGAGATAGAAGCGGCAAAATCCAACTGGGAAAGAACTTTAGCCATTCTTGATGAGGTGAAACGTGGGCCCCGAATTGAAGATATTCGTTCTGCAGAATCTGCCCTGGAATCCGCCAGAGCGGAACTTGCAAGAATGGAAACAATATTAAAGGAGTGTTTAGTAACATCACCTATTGATGGAATTGTCGAATCAATTTCGGTCCGAGAGGGAAACATAATCCCCCCAGGGGCGTGTATAAGAATAGTTAATCCTGATGATTTGGAAATGTTTATATATGTTCCTGCTTATGTCTTGGGGTATTTGTCCGTAGGGCAAGTTTTAAATTTTCGAACCGATGCTTATGGAGAAGAGGAATTTTCTGGAAAGGTTATATATATTGCTTCAGAAGGTGAATTTACCCCACGAAATCTACAAACACAAGAAGAACGGATACAGCAGGTATTCGCTGTAAAATTGGCATTAACTTCCTATAATGGAAGACTACGAGCAGGAATGACCGCTACAGTAAAAATTCCATTGACAAAATGAATATGACTATGACAACTATAGAAGAAAATTCCATTACCAATCATACTCCTTCTGCAGTAATACAGGTAAACGATTTAACACGAATGTTCGGTACTTATATTGCTGTTGACCATGTATCTCTAACAGTACGAGAACGGGATATCTTTGGATTATTAGGACCGAATGGTTCAGGAAAAACGACATTGATTCGTATGCTATGCGGGATATTACGCCCCACATCGGGTGACGCTTACGTATTGGGATATAACATTGTTTCTGAAAGTGAGGAAATCAAAAAATCTATTGGATATATGTCTCAGCAATTTAGTTTATATTCTGACCTTACTGTTTATGAGAATTTGAATTTTTATGCACAAATATATGGTATCCCGAGGAAGCACAGAAAAGAATCTATTGATGAGGTTGTTAATATTGTAGATATAAAACCTTATTTAAATTATTTGTCAGGGGCTCTATCAGGAGGTTGGAAACAACGATTGGCTTTGGCATGTGCATTGGTGCACAAACCAAAATTATTATTTTTAGATGAACCTACTGCGGGTATTGACCCTGTGGCGAGGCGTGACTTGTGGAATTTACTTTTTGACTTATCAGCCCGTGGAACTACCTTTTTTGTTACTACACATTATATGGATGAGGCGGAACGATGTTCTCATTTGGGCTATATCTATTTTTCAAAACTTATTGCATATGGGACCCCTGAGGACTTGAAAAGGATGCCTCGAGTTACTCCAGAAGGTTATCAGAGATATGAACTTCGTATAGACCATCTTACTGAAGCCATGCGAGAGTTATTAAAAATGGATTATGTACATGATGCAACAATGTTTTCAGATGTTATACATATCCTTATTAAGCAAGGTTATGACGAGGAACTTCAACAATCAATTCAAAAAAAAGGATTTCATATTCAATCACTTAGATTAGTACCTCCAACACTTGAAGATGTTTTTGTAAGTTTAACCCGTTCATATGGAAAATAATATGCTACAGGGCTTTTTTGCAATTGTGTATAAAGAGACAAGACACATAGTAAGAGACCCTCGTAGTCTATTTTTAATGTTAGTCATTCCAGGCTTAGAATTAGTTATATTTGGCTTCGCTGTAAATTTAGATATAAAAAACATTAAAACTGGGGTGTTAAACCAAGACAAGAGAATTGAGAGTCGGAATTTACTGGACCAATTTGTAAATTCGGGGTACTTCGATATTGTATATATTTGTAATTCTGAGGAGGAAATGGCATCTGCTTTGAGAAGAGGATATATAAGGGTAGGAATACATATTCCTCCTTACTACACAGATAGAATACTGAAGAACGAACATGTTGATGTCCAAATTCTTATCGATGGGAGTGATTCAACCGTCGCTATGCAGGCTTTAAACGTCAGTAATGCGATAGGATTGCGTGCATCAATAAAAATATTGAGTAAAACGAACTCTTTACCGTCTCAATTTCCGATTGATATGCGTCCACGTGTTTTGTTTAATCCCGACATGCGTACAGCCAATTTTATGATACCTGGATTAATTGGGGTCATCCTTCAGGTTATAGTAATGCTACTTACTTCCTTTGCAGTTGTTCGGGAGAAAGAACAACGAACATTGGAGCAATTGGTCGTTACCCCAGTATCAAGATTCGGTTTAATGCTTGGGAAACTGGTGCCATTTTTAGGAGTTGGAATTTGTGAAACAATCTCGGTTCTTTTTTTGATGAGGTTTTTATTCCAAGTTCCTATTGCAGGAAGTCTATTATTACTTTCTTTTTTTGCGATTATTTTCCTTTTCACAACATTAGGAATGGGTTTACTGGTTTCTACTTTTTCCCAAAACCAGATTCAAGCCCTTCAAATTTCTTTCGTTATCTTGCTTCCCTCATTCTTACTGTCAGGTTTTATGTTTCCTCAAGAAACAATGCCCCGAGTGATTTATTGGATTGGACAAGTTGTCCCAGCAACATATTTTATTCGCATCTTACGAGGTATTATTCTTCGTAATGCTGGTTTTTGGGACTTATGGCATAACGGTGCTATACTTGGAATAATGGGAATTATTATCATCGTTATTGCTTCGTTCCGATTCCACAAAACGGTTGGATAAATGCAACTATTTCTTGACTTTCTATCTTAATAATTTGCACTAATCTTTTCATATACATGATAATCCCATAATTTATTTATCTTCAGAATATAGAAAGATATGGTATGCTTATGTTGAAAAAGAGCACAGTTTCATTTTCTTTATTATGCCTTGTAGGTTTTTTGGTGGATTTTGCAATCATGGCTGGGATTGTCGCCTTGCCATTTTTAATACTTGAACATATTCCATCTGGAAATACCGCTTTATCTGGAAATGTTTTTGCTGTTCAAATGGCAACCTATACAATCGCATGTCTAATAATGTCAAGGATAGTAGGTGAGTCAAAAAATATATTGTTTTGGGCACGTTGGGGAGTTATTATTTTTACCTTTGCTTATCCGCTATTTCCTTTTATTCCTAATAAATTTACATTATATTTATGTTCAATATTCTCATTTATCGGTATGGCGCTTTCCTGGCCCGCTTTTTATGCATGGGTTGGTACAGAACCGAATGAATATAAAAGGCAGAGAAATCTTGCTATATTTAATATGTTATGGAGTCTGGGTTTTACTATGAGTCCGTTAATCTCAGGTCCTCTTTACGATTTTGATTATAGGGCTCCCTTTATCTTGGTTTTTTGTGTAAGTCTTTTTTCATTTATTTTACTTATGATTATTCCAGATGCAAGTAAGTATCATCCTATACCTCAAGAAGCAGAAGACACTTCCCGAGATAAAAGTGTAGAAATGGAAAATAATGGTATTTATTTGTATCCCTATTGGTTAGGAGTTTTTTTAGCAAATTTAATGACAATTATTCCAAGGTCGACTTATGCGGAACATTTGAAGCAGATGGTTGCTCAAGGGGAATTGAGGTTTTTATTTGAAAGTATTCCGTCTGCTCTATTACAAACAGACCCAGCAACAAAGTTTTCCTGGCCATCTGCGATGATGGCATTTGCCACCGCAGGTATTTTTTTGTTATTTGCATGGACCCAATTTTGGAGATATCGACTATCTATTTTAATTGTTTCTCAGGCGGTTTGTGCTTTATTCTTTCTTCTTCTCTCTGAAACTAAAAGTATTATTTTAATATGTATCGCTTTTGCAATTATAGGGGCTAATCATGGACTAACATTTTTTGCAAGCACCTATTATAGCGTGCATAATCCAAAGCTTAGACATCGTAGGGCATCTATTAATGAGGGATTAATTGGATTAGGTGGTGTAGTTGGAAGTCTTATATTTGGTTCCCTTGTCGAAAAATATGGTGTGAGATTATCATATAAAATTATAATATTTCTGATTGTGTTGGTTATTTTTATTGAGATTTTTATTTTTGACTATTTACAAAAAAAAGCACAATATAAATATAGGGATAGTGCTTGTAAATCAGAAAATAAGTAAAGAATTATTTAAGGGATATTTTTATGAAAAGGTTTGAAAATATCCAGTTTACAAGATATATATTTGCATGGACAATACATTTGTTTACTGCAATGGGTGCCGTGTTTGGTTTTCTGGCAATTATTGCAATAGGAAGGCATGAATGGCTATTGGCTTTTTATTGGATGGCTATATCTGTATTTATAGATTCAATTGATGGTTTATTTGCGAGAGCATGTAAAGTGAAAGAAGTTCTTCCACATTTTGATGGGGCATTATTAGATAATATTGTTGATTACTTTACGTATGTTATTGTGCCCGCAAGTTTTTTATATGAAACTCACAGTGTTCCGCAAAAACTTAATTTATTATCTGCTGTTTTAATAACGTTATCCTCTGCCTATCAATTTTGCCAAGCGGATGCTAAAACAGAAGACAATTGGTTTAAAGGATTCCCTTCATATTGGAATATAGTGGTATTTTATATCTTTATGTTAGATTTGCCAAAAGAAATTAATTTTTTAGTTATTTTTGTTTTAACTATCGGAGTTTTTATTCCTATACGTTATTTATACCCAAGTCGCACACGTGAGTATCGAATTTTGAATTTATTGCTCGTTTCAATATGGGCGTTATTGATACTCTTTTCTCTTTGTACGTACCCGAATCATTATAATTATATATATCTTTCGTTGATTTATGTCGCATATTATTTTGGATATAGTGTTTATTGGACATATAAATATATGAAGGTTAGAAGAAATGTACCTTGTGAATAAATTAATAGAGAAGACAGAGAAAATTCGAATAATAATAGAGGAGCAAGAATTCAAGGAATTAGTAATACTTCTATTTTTGGGTATGTCTCTTGTTTCGGTGGCAATATATAATTATTTTTTACAACCTTGGACCCTGGATGATGCCTTTATTGCATTTCGATATGCGGAAAATTTTGCAGAGGGAAAAGGAATTGTTTATAACGAAGGGGAATATGTAGAGGGATATACATGTTTTTTATGGGTTGTTTTGCTGGCAGGGCTAAAAAAACTGGGAATGGATTTACCCTTAACATCTAAAATATTGGGAACATTATTTACTTTTGCAACAATTATCTTAATGTCACAGATACATAAGATTATTGTAGGTACATCATGGTTTGTTTCACTCGTCGGTGTTATTTTGCTCGGAACTTTTGGAACTTTTACTTCCTGGGCTATGAGTGGTATGGAAACATCCATGACTGCTTTTCTGATTTTTTTAGTTTTTTTATTGTTTGGTGCGTTAGTTTCACGAAATTCTAATTCCAAAGCAGGTTATTTTATGATAGGGGTTATTACATCTCTTGTAGCGATGTCCCGTCCAGATGCAGGTATTATTTTCCCAGTAATAACATTGGCCTCAATTATAAACGCATTTAAAGACAGGAAATGGGTTTCTCCAATTCTTATCATTATCGGTTTTTCTATTGTTTTTGTTCCATATTTTATATGGCGATATTCCTATTATGGATGGTTATTGCCCAATACATTTTATGTTAAGGTTGGTTCGACATTCGAACAACTAAAAAGGGGATTTTTCTATACACGAGATTTCTTGTTTAGTTGTATGCCAATATTTGCCATTTTTATTTATGTCCAGTCTATTAAGTTCAAATCTTTACCTACAAGGGGTATTATTGTTTTTTCAATGAGCCTTGCCATGTTTCTTAACATTCTTTATGTGATTGCAGTTGGTGGTGATTGTATGCCAGCATATCGTTTTTTTACCCCATTTGCTCCATTGCTAATTATGGTTTGTGCTTATGCCTTTTCAATAAGTCAGGTGTCTGTTATAAAAGGTCTAATTATTGTTTTACTTATAGCAACATTTAATGTATGGCAATTACAAAATGACCGTAAATATTATAAAGAAATAACCTCAGATACAGTAGCAGAAAAGGGGATGGAAGTGGGCTTATGGCTCCGTGAAAATGCACCGCCAGATGCTGTTGTCGCTACAAACACTGCGGGTAGTGTCGCTTATTATTCTCGACTTAAAGTTATTGATATGTTAGGATTGAATGATGAACATATTGCCCATCGAAAGATTCCAACATTAGGAAAGGGTTCACCTGGTCATGAAAAAGGAGACGGAAAATATGTTTTATCTCGCAAACCTGATTATATAATGTTTAGCTCGCCTCCTGGGAGTAAGGAACCTCGAACCTTATTGAGTGATAGGGAAATAGCCAGTTCACCTGAATTTAGGGAAAATTATGTATTTAAACAGCACTCGTTACCCTCAGGTAAAATTTTACAAATATATGAAAGGAAAAAGTAAGTATTAAAAGTTGGATATCTGAAACATTGGATTTGAACGGCTTATATTTATTTTATACTCCCCTTGATTTATTTGCAGAACAAGAGCTCATTTTATACTATAAAAACTCTCCTTTTTTACCCCAGGACCTCTTAAGTAAGGTTATCTTTTATCGGTCCACAAAAAGGAGGAAAGAATTACTGTTGAGCAGATTCTTAATCCACCAAATTATGAATTTAATGGATATTAGTCTACATTTTTACGATTCTTTAATAAAAAAAGATACTTTGTGGTCACCAGAGTCAGGACATGAAAGTAAACATATGTTGCATATTTCTTTTAGCCATTCTCAAAATTGGATTGTTTTGGCTCTTGCTGATACACCGTTTTTAAGTATAGATATTGAATGTTCAAATAGAAAAAAGGAAAGATTACAATCCATCTTGAGAAGGTTATTTTGCAACTGTCCTATTCCTGATAAATTACACATATTATTACACTTATGGAATGTTCACGAGGCTTTATTAAAATTAGGATTTTCTATTGAAGAACAGGAATTGTATGTGAACTATTTGATCTCGAAATTGAAAAATATTGACTATGATGATTTAGATACTACGATTTACAAATTTGATTATTTAAACATATCATTTTTTCTCTGGCAACAAAGACTATTACCTGGTCCTGGAATTCTGGTAACAAATAAAGTTAACTGCAGATTTGTTAAGGCATATCGAATAACAAAAGAGAGTGACATAGAATTAAATAAGCCCTGTAAGAAGTATCTTGCAGGGCTTATAAAACTTGAACGTGTACTTGAACTACCTTTGTCCTAATGATTATACAGGTAATTCCCAACCTTTACGATATTTCTTTGTTAAATACTTGTTTGCTTTCTTAACATTCGTTATTTTCATAGAAGCCACATCAAATTCAATTTTTTCTCCTGCCCAAAGTGCGACATTGCCCATATTAGCAACTTCAGTAAGTGGTCCAGCATATTCGAAGTCAGAGCATGCTTTTTGATTTGATTTAATACTTTCTATCCAGTTTGTGAATGGATTTTCATCAGGGATGCGTGGAATAATTGGATCTGGTTTTTTGTAATCCTTCATCTTTTCAGAAGGCACTAATCTGGAATCACCTCCATAGCAACCTGTTGTTAAGTAACCCTTTGTACCGACAAATAACGAACCATTGTCACCGTCTCCTAATTTTTCATCTGCAGGAATTTCAGGTGGTCGTTTAGGTAGTAAGCCACCGTCATACCAATAAATATCAACAGGAGGCATATTGCCCCGTGCGGGGAACTGGTATTTAATTATAGATTTTCTTGGGGCTGTTTGTGTGTTCATACCCTCTTGCTGAATAACCTCTACGGTATATTTTGGAGCTTCGTATAATTTGAGAGCCCAGAATGCTGGGTCCATAATATGGCACGCCATATCGCCAATAGCACCACAACCAAAATCCCACCATCCTCTCCACTTGAATGGTGCATAACCAGGATTATACGGTCTCATAGGAGCAGGACCTATCCATAAATCCCAGTCAATAGTAGGTGGAACTTCTCTTGCAGGCAAAGGCTTTGTAATACCTTGTGGCCAGATAGGACGATTTGTCCAGATATGGGCTTCTTTAACATCGCCAATTGCACCTGTCCATATCATCTCGCACAATTCGCGAACTCCATCACCAGCATGCCCTTGATTTCCCATCTGTGTTATTACGCCTGTTTCTTTTGCCACCTTAGTAAGAAGTCGAGCTTCAGCAATCGTATGTGTTAGTGGTTTCTGAACACGGACATGTTTCCCCATCATCATAGCCATATATGCAGCGGGTGCATGCACATGGTCTGGTGTCGAAATAACAACTGCATCGATTTCTTTGTCAAGTTCTTCTAACATTTTTCTGTAATCTTTATACCTCTTTGCATTCGGTAACAGATAAAATGTTTCTTCTGCCCTTTTGTCGTCAACGTCGCAGAGTGCAATTATATTTTCACTCTTGCAATTCATAATATCTCCTTTTCCTTGTCCACCTACACCGATACCCGCAATATTTAATTTTTCATTTGGGGATACTTTTCTCGGAACAACATTTGCAGTATTCACTTTTTGTTTCTTTGCAAAAGCACTGCCTACTAATGCACATGTCGTTGTTACGGTGAGGAAGGCACGCCTTGTTAATTTACTATCATTCATAATCTTAACCTCCAGGTTATTGTTGGAAAATTTGAGTTTTTGGTAAATTTGAAATAGCCCATTAGCCACAGATGACTAATAGATACCACCATTTATGATATATTATATCATTATTAGGTTTCATTTAACATTTCATTTTTTGATTTTTTGTTTAAAAACGGTAAAATAGAAATATATAAACAAAAATGATAAGTATAAATTTATGTATGAATCGTTCTATGGTTTAAAGGAAAAGCCATTTAGTTTAACTCCTGACCCGAAGTACCTCTTTTTAAGCGATAAGCATAAAGAGGCATTTGCCCATCTACTTTTTGGGATAAAAAACAGGATGGGTTTTATTATGGTCACAGGGGAAATAGGGACAGGGAAAACCACTATTTGTAGAGCGTTATTATCTCAGTTGGATCCAGATACAGAACTCGCTTTTATTTTTAATCCTTGTCTTAATTCTGTAGAATTACTTAAAAGGATTCTTTCCGAGTTTGGGGTTCAGTCCAAGTATGAAACCCTACTTGAATTAACAGACCAGCTTAATGAATTCCTCTTATCAAAATCTCAACAGCAGAAAAATTGTGTTTTAGTTATTGATGAGGCACAAAATCTAACACCTGCAGTTTTAGAACAAATTCGCTTGTTATCCAATTTAGAAACAGAAAAGGAAAAACTTTTACAAATAGTATTGATTGGTCAACCAGAATTATTAGAGCGATTAAAACTTCATGAATTAAGGCAATTAAATCAACGAATTACGGCGAGATACCATTTAATCCCACTTGATGAACAGGAAACACGACAATATATTGCATATCGCCTTCATATCGCTGGTGGTAAAAAACGAGTTCAGTTTACACCAAAAGCATTGAAGTTGATTTACAAGCACAGCAAAGGAATTCCACGACTTATCAATTCAATATGTGACAGAGCCTTGTTAGTAGGTTATACACGAGAAAAACATACGATTGACCATGAAATTGTAAAACAGGCAATTAGAGAATTAGAAGGGCAAATTCAACAACCACAAAAAGAACAAAAGAAAATAAAAAAATGGAAAAACTTAGTACCGAGCCCTGCTTTTGTTGTGGGTATAGCACTTATCTTAATTGCTTTAAGAATTTGGTTTATTCCTTTAGATGAAATGGCTCGTGAATTGCGGAAATTTAATAATATGTTTAACCCTACTGATAACGATACGAGTAAGGTATCAACATCTCAAGCGGAAGCGGTTAGTAAAGATAAGGATATGGGTGTTAATCCCGTTTTGACTTCTCGCATAATAGAAAATTTGTGGGGTCATTTTTTAGAAAATTTTTCAACGCAAACATCAGTTTCATTGCAAAAAATAGATGAACTAACTGTTGACCCTGAAGTTTCCCGTGTTGAGAGTGCTTTATTATTATTAAGAATGTGGAATTTAGCACTTGTAAAAAGCCAACCTAACGACAATTCTTCACAGGGGTTAGTTCGGTTTTTTAATGAAAATGGTTTATCTGCGGAAATTCTACAGACAACTGTATCTCATTTATTTGCTATTGGCCTTCCTTCTATGGTGTATATAAAGAGTCAAGAAAAAGAATTATGGTGCTCTCTTATTCAGGAAAAAGATAATTCAGTTACTTTATTTTTAGGACCAAAAAATCTTGTTGAATTGCCAAAGGACCAATTTCGTGCAATGTTTCTAAATCTTGCTGTTATCCCATGGAAAGATGATGCAAGTTATAAATCTTTAGTTTTAGGCAATTCTGGTGATAATGTGAAGACACTAAAAAAATTACTTCAGAAAGGAGGATGGCTATCTACAACTAATGATACTGATAGATATGATGAGGAAACAGTGAAAGCAATAAAGAAATTACAGACCGAGATGGGATTACCTGTGGATGGGGTTGCGGGGAAACAGGTTAGGCTTGCACTAAAAAAATGGTCAACGGATATGTATGTCCCAAATTTGAAAAATCCTCCAATGTTTCTTCTTCATTTTTATTCAGGAAATAGTCAAAACACAAGTATGTAATAACTGTGTAAAAAATTTAATAGATAAATATGCCAATGGGTATACGTTTTGCAATTTAAAAGGATGTTAGGATGGATGGATAAATAACAATCTTTTTAGGAGAATGGATGATGATTGATAATTCAAATGTCCTTTTGCAGAGAAGAGCAGACTTATTAATTGATTGTTATGATAAACCTGTTGTTGTGATAGATAGTGAAGGCTATATAATTAATGTTAATACATCATTTGTAAAAATAATTCAAGGGTATGATGAGGATTTCAAAAAGAAGTCTATTTTCCTTTATTGTGATGAAAAAGCAAGTAAAGAAATTAAAAGAATTATAAGACATAGAAGTCTTGTTGGACCTTTTGTATTTAAAGGAGCACTAAAAATCAATTCTGAAGTGGATATCCAAGTTTCTTTTACTGCAAGATTTGTTTTTGATGAAGAACAGCAAACCCGCGAAATATTATTGTTTATAGAACCTGAAATTCCGATTCGTTTTTCATTTTCTGAAATCATAAAATATTTTGGTGAAATATTCTTACCTAAAGTTCCTACTGCATCCCAGATTATTGATACCCAGAAAAAAGTTCTTTATTCAGTAAATTGGGATGAATTACCAGAGAAATTAAGAGAAATAAATAAAAATGAGCGAATTTGCTGTTATTTGCTAAAAAAAAGTGGAACTATTAGGGAGTGTGTTTGTGAAAAAGCATTAAGAACGGGTGACACTCTTGTTGAAGAGGTTTGTATAGAAACAGATGAAGGTCCTTACTGGTTAGCTATTGTTGTTCTTCCGTTAGTAGATGAGAATAATAGCGTTAAGTCTGTAATAGTAATGTTGGATAACATCACAGAAGAACGACGGATGGCAAAAAATATGGAAAAATATTTAATTATGTCTCAACAGAATTTAGTAGGTCCTCAATTTTCAATAGCATTAGCACGACATTTGAGGAATCCTCTGACTGTAATGGTAGGTGCTATTGAAATACTTGAAGGGGATGTTAAAGACACATTCTTAAAAGGTGTCATTGAAAAATTAAAGAAAAATTGCGAAATATGTAAATCAATTGTCAATCAGATTTTTAACTTTAATAATGTTTCATACGATGGAATAGTAAAAACAGAAATAAATGCGTTAGTCCGTTCTATGGTTTTGCCTATCTATGCAACAAACTCTTCAAAGAATGTGGTGTTCCGTTTTTCAAGGTCTTCTCTTTATGTAAACTGTATTCCTCAGCAAATTGCCCAAGCATTTATATCCATTATTAATAATGCGATTAAGTATGCAGAGAATGAAGTAATGGTTGAAGTAAATCCGAATGACTTAGAGGTTACCATCTCGATAATGGATGATGGACCTGGAATTCCAGAAAATATAAAAAATAAAATTTTTGAACCTTTTTTTACTACAGATGATAATTCAAAAACATTAGGATTGGGTCTAACCCTTGCACGAACTGCTATTGAATTTATTGGTGGGAGGATTGAAATAAAAGACAGCCATTTAGGAGGAGCCAATTTTGTTATTCATTTACCTCTTGTAGATGAAGATGTCGTAGACGAAGTAAAAATGCCCCCTACCGAGGAGAAAAAAACACGAAAATTGTTATTAATTGAAGATGAGAAAGATTTACAGCACCTTGTCTCTTTGTGTTTACAAAAAGAAGATATTAAAATCACGAACGCTTATACATCTGATGAAGCAATAGAATACATGGATAATGAAAGGTATGATGTAATAATTATCGATGTCCAATTGCCAGGGTCTTTGAATGGATACCAATTATATGAACAAGTATGTGGAATTGGCAAATATAATGAAGAGCAGATAATAGTCATTACTGCCGATATCTTAAATTTAGGTACACAAGAATTCCTGAAAAAGATAAAAAGTCCCTATCTGGAGAAGCCCTTCCAGTTTGAAGATTTAAAGAATTTGGTCCATCAAATTCTTAATCGTTAATTCGCAAAACAACTACTAATTGTATTATTATTTTTTTATCTTCTATTAGTTGTATGAAATATTTAATTTTAACATTAGAGAATGGATGAGGATGAATAAAGTTAAGATTAGTAATTTGTTAGATTTATTGTGTAGATTGATAATAGTTATAGTATTTTCCATTTCTATTATTATAGGTTGTGCCAAGGAACACCGATTAAGACCAATTCAATTTAAACCTCACCCACCTTCTGAAATTCCAGAGAAAGAGTTACCCCCCATACCTACCGCTTCACCTGTACAGTCATTGAGGGTAGCGGGAGCATATTTCAATGAGGCAAAAGAAGCCTTAAAAAAGGGGGATAAGAAAACGGCACAGGAGAAATATGTAACTGTTCGTAGAACTCTTATTAATGCTGGTATTGTCCCTGGAATCTTTCAAGAATTAAATAACTTTTGGGAAGTAGAAATGCTACCTGCCACAGAGCGTAGCATAAGCTTTGAATCTATGAACACTTATAAGATTATAGATGGACTTAAGGCAACACCTCCTTATAAATCTATAGAGATTCCATTTCCAGTGCCTGAACGTGTCTTATATGAGATAGAAGACGCTCAAACTCGATATCCCGACCGCTTCCAGGAGGGGTTGGATAGGAGTGGTTATTACGTGCCACATTTGAAGAATGCCCTTAAACAAGCAGGATTGCCACAAGAATTATGTTGGGTTGCTATGGTTGAGAGTATGTATAAATTAAAAGCATATTCCTCTGCAGGTGCTGCTGGGATGTGGCAATTTATTCGTTCTACGGGTAGCCATTATAATTTGAGAATAGATTCTTATGTGGATGAGAGATATAATTGGCGAATTGCTACTTCTGCTGCTATAAATTATATGAAAAACCTTCACGACTTTTTTAATGGCAGTTGGGAACTTGCAATTAGTGCTTATAATATGGGTGAAGGAGGGTTACTACGTGCTATAGAAGCTAATGGTGGAGATAGAAATTTCTGGACATTAACAGAAACCCCTCCAGCTTGTTATCGGATAAAGGAAGAAACAAAAAAATACTATCCAAGATTTCTTGCTTATATTCTTATTTGTAATGATCCGACACCGTATGGCTTTACACCGTCTTCATATTCACCAATACAATGGGATGAAATAGAAATTAAAGGAATGTATGCATTAGACACATTAGATAGTGTTATGAATTATAAACCAGGGACCCTTTCAACATGGAATCCACATTTAATTCGGGGAGTTACACCGCCTCAAGGGTGTAAACTTATGTTGCCTGCAGGGGATGGGGTCAAATTAGCAAAGGTTTTGGATGACCCATCATTAAAACGGACAGAATTTATAGCGTATACAGTAAAGAAAGGAGAAAGTGCTTATCAGATTGCACGTAAACATGGGATTAGTGTTGATGAGCTTTTAAAGGTAAATGGCTTCTCCTCTGTAAAATCAATAAAAACTGGGGTAACATTACAGGTTCCAATGTCTAATTATAAAGTGGTTAATTTTGCGAAACATCATGAGGAAAGTGAAAATATAAAAAAGAAAGACTTAGATTATCATACCGTTAAACAAGGTGAAACTTTGTATCACATAGCCAAAAAATATGACATTCCGCTTAATGATTTGGCTGTTTGGAATAACATTACTGGAGATAGACGGCTTAAAGTAGACGAAAAAATTAGATTAAAACCACAGACCGAACAGGGTGTTTCTTTTGCGTCAAATTCTACTACAAACAATACGAGTAAAGATAAAGAATCATCCACTCAGCAAATGATTAAGAAAAATGTTTACTATACAGTAAAAAATGGGGATACAATTAGCTCTATTGCAAAGCAATATTCGGTTAAACCTGAAAAGATAATGGAATTAAATAACTTAAGCAACAGGTCAATTCTAAAAATAGGACAAAAGTTAATCGTTAAGCAAGAAACAGCCCAAATGGAAACTAAGAAACCACAATCTGAATATGCAAAAGTGCAAGAATCCAATATGGAGGTAAAAACAACAAAATTGGAAAATAAAGTGTATACAGTTAAACAAGGTGATACTTTGTCGAAAATTGCGAAAGAAAATAATGTTTCACTGCAATCTCTTTTAGAATGGAATAACTTGGATACTAAATCTCAGTTAAAAATTGGTCAGAAAATATTATTATCAAAAAACACAGAAATGAATAATAAGACCGACACAGTGAAAGTTGTTAATGAGGATAAAGTTGATGGAACGTCTAAGGGAAAATTGGACGAGAATAAAACAAATAAAAGTGTTATGGGAACGATAGAACATACCATTCAATCTGGTGAGTCCTTATGGTCAATCGCTAAAAAGTATAATATACCCTCAGAAAAAATATTAGAATGCAATCCGCAAGTAAATCCGAAATCCCTCAAAATAGGAATGAAATTATCTATTCCTGCTTCATCGTTATCCACTCCGTATGAACCAAATGTTTCTAATTCGAGTAAGGTGGAAAAAAAAGAAAAAGAACCTAATACAAGTCATAATGAAGTTGAGCAAATGCAGGTAGCCAAATCTGAAATTTATAAAGTACAACCTGGCGATAGTCTGTGGAGTATCGCACAAAAAAATAATGTTTCTGTTTCTGACATAATGACATGGAATAATTTAGAGCCAACATCAAAATTAAAAATAGGCCAGGAATTAAAAATAAAATCAACCAAATCTTCACAGAATATCTTGAATACTGCTTCTGTGAAGCCAAAAAGACAAAGAGTAGAAAGTGAGAGGACAGAAACAGCTAACGAACCAAAATCAAATATATATATTGTGGGAAAAGGTGATTCTCTATATACAATATCGAAAAAAACAGGTGTCCCTGTAAAAAAGTTAATGGAAATTAACAAAATCGATGAAAAAAAGGTTTTACAGATTGGAGAAAAAATTCTTATAAGTAATTGACATCATACCTTAATTTTTATAATAGTGTTTTATTAAAAGTTATTTTCTTTAATTCCTTGAATAGTTTATAATTATATTGTGGTAAATAAGGAGTGAAATCATGAAAAGAATTTTAATTCTGCTTCATATAGTTATAATAGTTTTATTCCCTTTGTTTACATATACTGATGAACCAAAACCTATCGGAGATGTAGATATGTCAAATGCAAAATTAACAATAACAAGTTCTGCATTTAAGATGGGCTCTCCTATCCCTAAAAAGTATACAGGAGATGGTCCTGATTTGTCCCCCCCATTAAATTGGGAAGGAGTTCCAGAAGGAACTAAATCGCTTGCTTTAATTTCTGATGACCCTGACGCACCAGTAGGAACGTGGGTACATTGGGTTATCTTCAATATTCCACCAACGGAAAAAGGATTACCCGAAGGTGTCCCGAAACAAAATACACTTTCTAATGGAGCAAAACAGGGAACCAACGACTTCCGTAAAATAGGATACAATGGACCTGCACCTCCGCCAGGAAAACCACACCGATATTATTTTAAGTTATATGCATTAAATGTAGTTTTAGACTTACCTGCTGGTTCCAAAAAGGCAGACCTGTTAAAGGCGATGGAAGGGCATATACTTGCCAGTTCAGAATATATGGGTACTTACCAGCGATAATTTTTAGTTGTATAATACCTATTTTAAAAATTTATCAAAAGATAATAGGTGGTATTTTTATACTTCATAGACATAGAAAGGATAAATAATGTTACCATTGGAAGTAGAACATAAGTTGGAGCATAGGTTAGAGGCTATAAGTAAATGGCGTTTTGGTAAGATATGTGACGTGCCTTTAGAGATGTCTCCAACAATGGAGCATTTTAGACAGCCTCCAGACCATCTTAAATATGAATCAGCCCCGATTGGTTCAAAATGGGGGAAACACTGGGAAACGGTTTGGTTCCGCGGAAAAATAGAAATACCAAAACAATTCAAAGGGTATCGAATCTTTTACCGTCATGATAGTGTAGCCGAAAAATTACTATTTGTAAATGGTAAGCCGTATGCTGGTATGGATATAAAGCACAGAGAGGTGTTATTAAATAATTATGCTTATGGTGGCGAAGAGTATAGTATATATATTGAAGCATATTGTGGGCATCCTTTTCCTGGGGTTGAAGGATACGACCTAAGAGTGAGAACATTACATTCTGTAGGCGAGGCTCCAGAAGAGGAGCCACCTTTGACATTAGAATCCAGTGAATTACTTTTTGAAAGACCGTTTATCACCCAGCTTTATTTTGACTGCTTAGTCCTGTTTCATATAGCAAAAATACTTGATAATAATTCATTACGACGTGCCAGAATCTTAAAAGAACTAAACAAAGCACTTGACCTTATTCCAATGCATTGGGATTCAGAAGAAGAATTAGAACATTCTGCAAAATCAGCTCAAAAAATAGTTGCATCATTAATGAAGTGCCAAAATGGTTCTACAACGCCTTTTGTCGGGGTTGTTGGGCATGCTCATATCGATATTGGTTGGCTTTGGCCTGTTCGCGAGACCATACGAAAATCAGCCAGAACTTTTTCAAGTATGCTGTTGTTATTAGATACATACCCCGAATTCCGATTTATTCAATCTCAGCCTGTATTGTATAAAATGATAGAAGAGCATTATCCAGAGTTGCTTACAAAGATAAGTAAAAAAGTCAAAGAAGGTCGTTGGGAACCTAATGGGGGTATGTGGGTCGAGGCAGATTGTAATATCTCTGGAGGTGAATCTCTTGTTCGCCAGTTTATTGAAGGGATTAAGGCAGTAAAAAAATATTTTGGTTATACCCCTGATACGCTCTGGTTGCCTGATGTGTTTGGTTATTCTGCTGCATTACCACAAATTTTAGAAAAATGTAATATCAAGCACTTTGTTACCAGTAAGATTAATTGGAATGACACAAATCGTTTCCCATACGATACATTCTGGTGGCAAGGAATTGACGGGACACGAATCTTTACTCATTTTCTAACAACTCGCACCAATGGGTATAACGCTTTTCCTACGCCGACTGTTATAAAAGAAACATGGGATTATGTCCAGCAGAAAGACATACAAGATTCTGTTTTATGTTCTATAGGTTATGGAGATGGCGGTGGTGGTACAACCCCTGAAATGATTGAAATTGCTATGCGACTTAAAGATGTCGAAGGCTGTCCAAAAGTTAGTTTTGTGAATGTGTCAGAGTTTTTATCAAATCTTAAAGAAAAGATAAAAGATGAACTTCCCTGTTGGGTAGGTGAATTATATCTTGAATTACATCGAGGAACCTATACAACTCAGGCAAAAACAAAAAAATTTATGAGGAAGCTGGAACTTCTTCTTCGTGAGGTAGAGATTTGGAGTTCACTTGCATTTATATATGGAAGTAAATATCCGTCTCAAATATTAGAACAATTATGGCGAAAACTCTTGACAAATCAGTTTCACGACATTCTACCAGGAAGTTCTATTCATGAAGTATATGAGACTGCTGAAAAGGAATTTGCCGAAATTGAAAAAGAGCTGAATACAATTAAAGATGAGACGTTTCGATTTTTAGGGAAGAATGTATATTCGGATCCTGAAAAACAAGGATATATTGTTGCAAACTCATTAGCATGGACAAGAAATGATTTGATATTTATTCCAGAACATGAATTTAACGAGGCTGTAGATGTTAAAGGAAATCATTTAGAAACTCAACAGGTAAAAGATGGTTTGTATGTCTCTATGCTTTTACCTCCGATGAGTATTGTGCCAATTGCTTTAAGAAAAACAGAGCGTATAAAGCCAAGTCCCTTTGTAAACTTAAATAGCACATTGGAAACGCCATTTTATCGAGTTAAATTTGATAAGGCAGGAAGAATCATAAGTTTATGGGATAAAGAATGTCAACGTGAGGTTGTAAAACCAGGATTTTGTTTGAATTATTTATTTACTGCTGAGGATATTCCCGTATGCTGGGATGCATGGGATATTAATGCAGATTATCGAGACAAAATTTTTAGTGAGGAGCGATTAATATCATCTGAAATTATTGAAGATGGCTCTCTTGTTCATTCTATTCGCCGACAATATAAAATTGGGCGAAACTCAAAACTAATTCAGAACGTTATTTTTTATGCTAAGAGCCGAAGAATTGACTTTAAAACTGAGGTAGATTGGCACGAACGGCATACCATATTAAAGGCAGGTTTTTATTTCAATATATTAGCAGAGGAATTTAAGAATGAAATCCAGTTTGGATATGTTCAACGTCCATTGCACCAGAATACATCATGGGACAGAGCAAAACTGGAAGTATGTGCACATAAATGGGTTGATATTTCTGAAACAAATTATGGTGTAGCCCTATTAAATGATTGTAAATATGGACATGATGCCTACGAAGGTCGCATCTCAATAACCTTATTACGTTCCCCTATGGCTCCAGATATGGAAGCAGACCAAGGGTTACATACCTTCACATATTCAATTTTGCCTCATATGGGAGCATTTAACGTGAAAACAGTTGTAAATTCAGCTTACGAACTAAACATTCCACCTATGATTTATAAACATTCGTATCAGGAAACAGAGGCAAATGAGTCTCTTAATTTGTGTCTAATTGATAATCCAAATATTATCTTAGAAACTGTAAAAAAGGCAGAACAAGATGATGCCCTAATACTAAGATTATACGAAGCAGGCAAGTCTCGGGGGGCTACAAGTATTGTATTTCCGTTCCGAATTCGAAAAGCATATATATGTAATTTATTGGAAGAAAATACAAGTTCATTGGAGATAAGTAATGGAAATACTGTTTTGTTAGACTTCTTGCCATTTGAAATTAAAACAATAAAAGTATATTATCGTAGTTAAAGATAGAGAATGTTTTATGGAAAACAAAACAAGTAATTTTGACAAAAAAGTAATTAATTTTTCTCAAGAATGTTTGCGTTGGGTTATTCGATTTTTAACACTGATTATGGTTTTTGTCATTGCTTATTCAGCAATTGATATCGTCAGTGTGGTTATGTCAAAAATATGGAATGTCCCAAAATTTTTGCTAACGGTCGATGATTTAGTAGATATTTTCGGTGCATTTTTAGGTGTTTTAATTGCCATTGAGATATATGAAAATATAGTTCTTTATCTTCGAGAAGACGCAATACATGTCAAAACAGTTGTCGCAACAGCACTTATTGCAGTAAGCAGAAAAGTTATTATTATGGATTTTAATAAGGTTGAACCTTTTAATGTATTAGCACTGGGTGTATTGGTTATTGCAGTTGCGGTTGCATATTGGTTTGTGAAAATAGACCAAGTAGTATTCAAAAAAGAGAAATAGATGTTACCTGTATGGAAACAACGGTAATATTAAAAACGGTCAACTTAACTAAAAAATATTCGGGGCTAACCCCCGATAGAATACATGCGGTGAAAGACCTCACATTAGAAATAAAAAAGGGAGAAGTCTTTGGGTTTTTAGGTCGTAATGGAGCAGGGAAAACCACAACAATAAAAATGATATGTGGCTTGTTATTACCTACTTCTGGAGAGGTTTATATAAATAATGTTGAGGCAACAAACCCAGAGGCAAGACGCACCTTAGGTTATTTGCCTGAACAACCTTATTTTTATGAGTATTTGACACCACGGGAAACAATCGATTTTTATGGCAGATTAAAAGGGATGACATCTAAAGAAAGACATGAGGAATGGTTACGACTTGAAGAACTTCTGCAGTTAAAAACAATTTCTGATATACGATTAAAGAATTTTTCAAAAGGAATGAGACAAAAGATTGGATTTGCTATTGCTTTAGTTGGAAACCCTGATTTGTTAATATTAGATGAACCTATGAGCGGACTGGACCCTGTTGGTAGAAAGCATATCCGTGAACTTATACAACAACAAAGGGAGTTTGGTAAAACTATCTTTTTTAGCTCTCATGTATTGAGTGATGTAGAACAATTATGTGATAGGGTAGGTGTTTTATCCCGAGGAAAACTTGTTGCATCAGGTAATATTAGAGATGTATTACAACAAGAAATTAGGAAGGTCGAAGTTGTCTTTAAAAGTGCACCTACACACGTGATAAGTGAATTAGAATATCAAGGGATACTTCTTAGAAAGTGGGAAGATTATACACATTTTCAATTTGAGAATTTACAAATAGCAAATGACGCTGTTTTTAAGTGTATATCTGCTGGAGGACATTTAGTAGAGTTATCGCCACAGAAGGAAACACTGGAAGATTTCTTTATTCGTATGCAAATAAAAGAAGAACAACAAGAGAAGAGAAAAGAAATATATTATTCACGGGTCGAGGAATAAACGGTGAGAAGGATATTAGCGGTTGCATTAAATACGTTCAGAGAGTCCGTTCGTGACAAAGTATTATATGTTTTACTATTCTTCGCTCTGGTAATTATTGTTGGCTCAAAGGCAATAGGCTGGATTAGTATTGGACAAGATATTAAAATCATTAAAGACCTTTCACTTGCAGGTATATCTGTATTTGGTGCATTAATTGCTATTTTTGTTGGAACCAGTCTCGTTTATAAGGAGATTGACAAAAGGACAATTTATACCATCATTGCTCAACCCATTCACCGTTATGAGTTTGTCATTGGTAAATATATGGGATTATCAATTTTAATTGCGAATGTAGTGATTATTATGAGTTTAATATCTGCTGGTTATGTCTGGATTTTGGGAGGGGATATAAATTATTGGTATTTTATAGCCTCATTTTTAGTTCTTATGAAGTTACTATTAGTCACATCACTTGCTGTTCTCTTTTCGACATTAAGTTCACCTATTTTAGGGGCTATTATGGTTTTTTGTTTCTATGTTTTTGGACATGCCACTGGTGTCCTTATTGATTTACCAAAAATGTTTGAAGGGAGCTGGACAAAACCACTATTAGAAGGGTTGTACTATATCCTTCCAAACTTTGCTAACTTTGATATTCGGTCTGAAGTTGTCAATGGTGTGCCAATTTCATTTGCTTATGTTTTATATGTGGTTGTTTATGGAATACTCTATACTTTATTTTTCATATATCTTGCAATTTTAATGTTCCAGAAAAAAGATGTTTAATTTTTCGCAAAAAAAAAGAAAAGGACTTCATTTCTTCTTTCTTATTGTAGTACTTATTTTTGTTGTGTTATTACAGTATAAAATAAGTACTATTCAACGCACTTCATCTAAAGAGTTACTCTACCTCCCCAATGAAAAATTATTACGGTATTTTACGGCGGGATTAGACACGATTGTAGCCGATTTGTTATGGATACATTGCCTACTTTATGTAGGTTCTGAAATCCACGGTGATTATAAATTTGAGTGGTTGGAAAAAATGTTAAATGCAGTTGTTCAGTTAGATCCATATTTTAGGGAGGTGTATCGTTTCGGCAGTATATTTTTATCGTCATTACGGGCGGACTCTGATGCTGCACTTAATTTACTACATCGTGGAATATATTACAGACCAGAAACATGGGATTTACCGTACGAAGCAGGTATGATTTATCTGTTAAATAGGGCAAATCAACCAAACTCGAAGAAACTCGCAGGTTATTATTTTGCAATGAGTGCCGCTACAGGTAAAGCTCCCCAATTTATCGTTGATTTAGCAGAAAAATTAAATTATGAGCATGATTTGATAGAAATAGAAAGAGATATGTGGTCTAAACTATTAAATAGTGAGGATAAATTGCTACGAGATTTAGCAGAACGAAAAATGATACAAGTGGAGATAAAACAAATATGTAGAGAACTAACAAAACGGTTGAAACAGTATGTCTCTCAGTATAATAAATTCCCTGAAGGGTTAGAGGAACTTGGTCTCGCAAAAGAGTCGATTATAGACCCATTAGGTGGAAAGTTTTTTATAACGAAATCAGGAAAGGTTGAAAATACAACTATTTTGGATGAACAATTAGAAAGGAACAGGCATCTAATTGAAAATGGGATAAAAACTTTTTATGAGCGTTTTGGAAGGTATCCATTTACATTGCAGGAATTAATTGAAAAACATGTTATGACCTTTATCCCTGAACAACCGTATGAAAACCGAGAATGGGATTACAATCCTAATATAGGTACCCTTAGTTGGCGACAAGTGAATAACTGAATAAATCTATGTTATTCCAAAATGCCTTCAGTAGATATAACACTATCTTTTAGGTTTGTATTTGAAGGGATAGAGACATTATTTAGGATAACGCATTTATCAAGGTTGCAATTATCTCCAATTTCAACATTATCCCCCAACACAGAATAAACAATGGAACAATTTTCGCCTACTTTGCAGTTTTTACCCTGAATCATATTCTTACCCTGTCTTGTTAGTTCAAGATGGCAACAAGTTATTAAGTCTTTGATATAAGTCAGATTTACATCCCATTCTACAATAGGTAATGCTTTTACAGAATACCCTAAGTCAATCAAGATTTGAATTGAATCTGTAAGTTCATACTCGTCTCTTAAGGCAGTTCGAGGTGTTCTATGAATTCCTTCAAATATTCGCTCATCAAATAGATAAATTCCACAGCCTTTAATTTTTGTTTGGGGATATTTAGGTTTTTCAATAACCCGTGTTACATAACCTTCAGAATTGATTTGCACACTGAAATTTTTTCGAATGACTTCAAAATTTTGTTCTTCCTTGGTTGCTAAGATGCAAGCACAGGCTTCTTTTTTCATAATTTCACACATTTGGCTTAATTGAGGAGCGTGGAAGAAAATATCACCTAATATCAGTAAAAAAGGACTTGAAATATAAGGTTCCAACTGTCCTACTGCATGTGCCAATCCTAATCTCTTTTCCTGCTCCACATACCGAATATTTACTCCCCATTCACCACCATCGCCAATTGTTTGAATAATACGGTAACCTAAATGCCCAATAAGAATAATAATATCTGTAATTCCTATTTGTTTAAGCGCTTCAATTTGGTAAGCAATCAAAGGTTTATTTGCAATAGGTACAATTGGTTTTGGATTTTGTTGCCCGAAAGAACCTAACCTTGCTCCATGTCCTGCAGCTAATATAACTCCTTGATACATGAAAATGTCCTCTTTTTGTTTGAAAAATTAATATATATGTGAACCTAATGGTAAAACACGTATTAACTCTTCTAATGTTGTGATACCTTTCCTTGCTTTCTTTAAACCGTCTTCAGCCATTGTTTCCATTCCTAACGAAACTGCGAGTGTATGTAATTGTGACACAGTAGGATGCTTTAAAATCAACTCTTCAATTGCAGAGGTTACATACAATAGTTCACCGATACATGCTCTACCTCGATAACCTATATACTGGCATAAGGAACACCCTTTGCTTCTGTAAAAGGTTTCTTTGGTGTTTTTTAAGTCAAAAAAAGAATAAACAGATGGATGTGGATTATAAGTTTCAATGCAGTCAGGGCAATTAATACGAACTAATCGTTGTGCCAAACTTGCAATAACGGAAGATGCCACCAAATATGATTCAATGCCCATATCTATTAATCGTATAAAAACACCTGCAGATGTTCCACTATGAATGGTACTTATGACGAGATGTCCTGTTAAGCCTGCCTGAATGGCAATTCTTGCTGTTTCATAGTCTCGAATTTCACCAACCATAATAACTTCAGGGTCTTGTCTTAAAATAGAACGAAGTGCATTTGCAAATGTAAAGTCGACATGAGGATTAATTTGAATTTGAGAGATTTTATCCATCGAATACTCAACAGGGTCTTCAATAGTGACAATATTAGGTAAGTTTCGAGGAGCATTAATCATCTCCTGAATTAAGGCATATATCGTTGTTGTTTTGCCACTACTGCTTGGACCTGTGAGCAAAATAGTTCCTTGGTTTCTGCGAATAATTTCTTTTAATTTTTGTTCAACATTGGGTTGAAACCCAAGTACATCAAGATGAAATAACTCCTGGGTTTCTCCCAAAACGCGGATAACTACTTTTTCACCTTTTATTGTAGGTATTACAGAGACTCGCAGAGGATATTTACAAGAAGTTTTTGTTGGGTCTATCCTTCCATCTTGCGGTATATCTTTTCTGTAGATGACAAGGTCTGCTAATACCTTAATTCTTGCAACTAATTTTCCATGATATTCTTTTGGAATTAAGGCTACTTGGTGTAATATACCGTCAATGCGATAGCGTAAAGCAGTATGTTCTGTCCATGGTTCTAAATGAATATCACTCGAAATATGATAAGCCCCTTGTGTAATTATGAAGTCGATTAGATCCGCAATTGTAGTTTCGTCACTCTCTTCTAACACAGTAGAAATATATCCTTGAATATCTGATAAAGGAACAATTTGTTTAGGTAATTTTTTATCTTTTGATTTTGACATACAAATAACATCCTTTTTTGGTATAATATAACAAAGTTTATTATTTTAACGGTAATAAAGTTTGGGCTAATAATAAAAATGGATTATTATCCGACAATAGATGAACTTGTATATCTTTTTGCATTTGTATCACTTCTTTTGTTAGTGGGAAAATTTATTAAAATAATATTTGTGCAGAAGAGAGAGAGTCCAAAAATATCTATTATTGTTGTTCTATGGTTGACCCTTTTAATTGTGTATATGTTATTTTCAGGGTATATGTATTTAAGAGCAGAACCATCACATCGAATTACTATTCTCGGATGGTGTTTACTTTTTTGGATTATCCCATTGTTTTACTATTCCTTTTTATTTCTTAATGCTGTGTCCAGTCGCATAATGGAACAAATAAGTCCTGTTGGTGCTAAAATTGAAGACCCATCTCCATTTGCATCAGCAAGAAAATTAGCATTATTAGGTGATATTGATGGAGCCATAGAATTATATCGAAGTTATAAAACGCATCAAATAGAGGCTCTTTTTGAGGCTTTTCGGCTGTTAAAATCGAAAGGTAGATATGAAGATGCTTTTAATATCCTTCAAGAAATTATTGATAAGTATCCCGACAGGTCGGATGCTTGGGTTGAAGCCAAATATTATCAAGCAAAAATTAAGGCGAATATATATCAGCAGTTTTCAGAAGCAATTCAAATATATAAGCAAATACTGAAGAAAAGAACCAAAACGCCATTTCATTCTATTGCGGTTAATGAAATTGCTCGATTACAGGCAATACAAAAAACATCAGGAGTTGTTGAAGAGTCTGTGAAATCTGACATAGAAGAAACTCAGCCTGAAGAAAAATTAGAGCAAGTAGAAGAAACTCATTTGGGGAGAATGTCAAAAGATGGGAAGAAAAGATATTTACTTGCTATTGAAGATACTCTCTTTGGAACCTATGTTCCCCCAGACCCATTTTACAAGGGAAAAGATGATAATAAAGATAAATTAGACACTGTTGAAATAGACAAGAAAAAGAAAGTAAAACAAAAAGTTTCTAAACAGAAACATGCTAAAAGTAAAGCAGTGTCTAATAAAAATGAAGAAAAAAATAAAAAGACACCTTCCCAAAAAAATCTTAGTAAAAAATCAACAAAGAAAAAGAGTGAAAAACTTTAGTTAATGTATCCGTAATATACGCCCATCCAATAGGGGAGAAGGAAGAACGTTCCTTCATTTTCGTTTACCCCATCCCTTCCTGAACAACTATTCAGTGTAAATGGGTCATTATCATTACGGAGATGAGGTAATTCTTGAATAGGCAAAGCATACCCATCAATATGCCAACCTCGTACCCGTTCGGGGTGTCGGTCTGCGTCAAACACAACATCAAGCCTTTTCGTATTGTCCATACAATAAGAGATTAAATCTAAGGGGATTCCTTTTAAGGTTTCTAACGCATGCTCTAAAGCAATTTTATTTGGTTCCGTATAACTCATCAACACCATTGGAACTAACCCAGGGACATCTGAATATAAGTCCTTAAAACGATTTTCTTGAACATGTTTTGAAAACTCTTTTGCACATGCAAGATATAGGAAATTCCAGAAAGGCTGTTTCATCCTTCCAGCATGTTGCCATGCATGGTCTACTGCAATTCGCCATAGAAGTAATTTTTCTGGGTCATTTTCATATCTAAAAATTCCAAACCAGCTCATAAGACAAAGATTATTATCCCACGGGACAACATAATCTGGTGGGAAATACATCTTCGATTGCATTGCATTAATATGATAGAAATACTTGTTACATAACTCATTAAATTTTTCATTATAAATCTCATCCCCTGTAATATGATGTGCTACACGGAGAAAGGATAACATCATCATAGAATTTAATCCACGTTGTTCCCAGCCTTTGAGTGAATGTAGCATTTCAGGGTTGAAAAAAGCCCAGCGGGTAGGTTTCCCATCATGGTCTATAAGGCAATAATTGTTTTGAATAAGATGGTCAGTTATTGTTTTAACCACTTCACGAACAGGTTGTTTTTCTTCTTCATTTTCAGCTACAAGGTCGTAATAAATTCCATAAAAGAAGTAGTGTCCTGCTAATTCGTCAGAACTTGTATCACATTTCCACATATATTTCCCATCAGAGGATGTTACAAATCGGGGTACAATCTGTTTCCACAGGGGGTCGGTTATTTGCCTACGTGCATTATATTCTTTTCCCATTAGTTCATTTACAGGTTCACGCCAGTCTATGGGAATAAGGACTCGTGCAGGGAAACCTCTTCCTGTAATGTCAACAAGCCGTTTACATGCAAAGAAACTTCTTTTTGCAATTTCTTTTGATTGTAAGTCTTTTGTAACTGCATAACGAAAGGCATGAACCGCACCGTACATAGATGTATATAGCCCGTCATTATCAGATATTTCCGATTCCCATGTGTCAGTATTATAAGGCTCGAGAAGTCTACATTCGGCAATATAACCGTCACGATTATGACGTTTTTCAACCTGTTGAATAAAATAATCAGATTTCTCTTCTAAGGTCATGATTTTCCGTTCAATTAGAGAGAGTCCATCAGGTGTGGCAAACCACGCATTACCATTGGGTTCAATTGCAATAGAATTGACATGGTCATTTAAGAGCCAGCGATGGCTAAAACGGTAACTGAATTTGTTTTGTTCATACCTTATTGCACCTCGTTTAGTGGCAAACCAAACGATATCATCCTTTTCTCCAGCCACGGCAGAGATAAATTCATTCCATGGGAGTCCCTCTTTCCCTGTAAATAGGCTCCATGAATTGCCATTATATTTTCCAACACCTTCTTTGGCTCCAAACCATAAATTGCCCTGATTGTCATAAACTAACGCATGAACATCCCGAGGTGCCCAACGGCGATTCTCATCTTCAGGTAGTAACCATACCCATTCTGCTTTTGTATTGTCATATTGGTAAATACCTTCTTTTGTTCCTATTGCAAGTTCGTTGTTTTCCCCTATAGCAATAGAATAAATATCAACACCGGGTCCTTTAATTATCTTTTGCTCTGTTTGGGTTATTTCTAAAATATTTTTCCCACAATTTACATATAACTTTGAATTAAAACAGTATAGGTCTGTGATGTTATCATGAGCGGGTAAAGAAATATCACTCCATTTCTTATCATTAAAGTTATACTCATTTACCTGCTTTTCATCAGCGATGTATAATTTATTTTCAGCTGATGAGATATATAACGGCTTAAAAGGAATGTCTTTTAGTTCTTCCCATTTATTATTTTGATATATTTGTATCATGCCAGATTGAGTTAATATAACAATGCCTATGTTAGGCAAATAGAGGACATCCTTTACATTATTTTCTACCAATCCTTCTTTATCTCTGAAAAAGGTCCTTACTTCCTGAACGAAATTCTCATTTCTTTGAGAAATAGAAAAAGTATCGGTAGTGAGTATAGATAGTGAAATAAGAATAGCGATAAAAATAACGTTTTTCATGATATGGCTCCTTATATCTGTTTGTTACCAGTTTATATCCAACTGGTTTCTTTTTGTATCGTAGAACTGAATTGAAAACCCATGATTTCCTTTTTCCTTGACACACTCAATAAAAATATTGTTTTTCCATCGTTTAAGTGTCACCTTAGCTTCAAGAATTTGGACTTCGTTCGAATGGATTGGGTTTTCAATTATTTTAGAATTATTGAGCCATAATTTTATTCGGTTAGTAGTCTTAACCTGAACAATAACCTCCTTATTATCCTCATAATTAAATTCCGCAAAAGCGAACGCAATACCGTTATCTTGTTCGAGGTAAGAAGGATGTAATGGAATTGTAAGAGCTTGATGGAAGTTAAGGAAATGATTATTTTTCTTGTTTGTATACCATGGCTTCCATGTATTCACGCCATATTTGCCGTAAAAAGATTCTGACAAATTTGTATTTTTGAATGAAGGATAATAGGTATCTTCTTCACTTTTGGGTATGGGAAATTCTCCAATAACCAACCATTTACGGAAATATTTATCTCTTTCCGACCTAAACCACTCCACCGAAGATTGTGGAATAGGTAAAGGTTCTTCTGAAGGTATAGCCCTTCTCGAAAAATAAGTTGCCATATTTGTAAAGATATGAGTAGCCAATGGGTCAATGGAAATGTTTTCTAAAATATGCAGATGAGTGAATACAAGTTTTCCAATTCCGTAACGTTGGACCAGTATGTCATTAGCCCAGAAAGGTTCTATTTCATCTTGATGTGGGAAAACAACACAACCACATATATCCTCATCGCCTTTTTCTGCAATGACCTTAGATGAAATTATGTTATTAAAAGGTTTTTTCATAAGACATCGATTAGGTAGGTTTAAAAAGATAGGATGTGGTTTGACATAGTGAAAATGACTGCAATCGGGGTAGTTGTTTAAGTCTATTGTTGTAAATTCTGGACAGTCAGGGAAAATTTCCTTTAGCCTATTCCAATCATCAGGTGGAGAAAAGACAATCCCAATGGCTCCATACCGAACTTGTTCTAACATCATTAGAATCTCTTTATCGGGATAGCCAAAAATAGTATTAGAGATTGGAGGTAGAATATAAATATGAGGGATTTCTCCATTTTGGTCTATCCATTCAGAACAAATTTTTTCATAATAATTTGTAGGATCTATTATTTCAACTGGTATTTTAATAGGTGTAGGTGTAGGTGCTACATAATAGTCAAGTTTTACTTCCGAAACAACGTTATTATCTATTGATAGTTGAGCAACTAATAAATGATTCCCAATATTACTTGACCCTGAAATGTCCCCTTGCCATAAATCTGTGGTGTCTTTTTTAATTTTGATATTCTTTTTTTTCTTCTTCCATAACACTTGATTTGCTGGGCTTAGAATCTGAACAGTTAATCCAACTTGAATTTCGGACTCATCTGCATCAGAATTTATAAAAATTTTATTATCTAAGCGGGGTAATGATATAACAACTGGGGATTCTTCTCCCTGAGTAAGATTTTGTTTTTCCAATGATAAGGAAATACGAAGATTATTATTTAGTGAGGAAAATTTCTGTAGGAGCTCGGTTGAGTTCTTAAATGTGTCTAATAAGGATTCAGCTTCTAAAAATAATGGTCGATTTAAAGTAGAAATACAATGCCCTGCAATTTTCCTATGCTGATAACAAGTATCTATATACGTTTGAATATTTGACAAATAAATCTCTTTGATTTGTTCAAGCAAATTTTCAAAAGAATTTAAAGATAAGTTCAGGTCTCTTTCTTCAAACCCTTGTTTGATTTGTAGATAATATTTTTCGAGTATATTCCCTTTTGCATTTTTATCACATTCATTTTCTGAAATGACGTTATCAATACTCTTTACAGCAAAATGTAATATGTTATCATTACAAACATGCTCTAAAAATAATCGTGTCGCATTATTTGTGTATTGCTGAGGTTTAATGGAAATGTATTTCATTGGAGATAAATCAACTTTATAGGGTGGGCAAAAACAAAACGTATCATTATTTCCCGAATCTTTATGTTGGATGCTAATAAATCTACTACGGTCAATTTTTCTAAAGAAATGGATAAGTGATTTTGGCTCTGGTGTCTCTGATGCATCTTCTATTTGAAACCAAACCAGAGAAGGATGATTTATTTGATTTGTTACAATTTCATCTATTTCACGTTCTACTACTTTTTGCCATTTATGGTGGTTTTGAGAATATTTTAACGAGGGTGTTTCTGAAACTAAAATGCCAATCTCATCACAGAGAGTTAAGACCTTATTAGGTAGAGGTTTGCCATGGGTGAATAGAAAATTATATCCCAATTTCTTAACGATTAATAGATTCTCTCTGATTATTTTTTCTGACAATGAGTCTGTGTTTATATCTTTATAGTTCCAATCAAAGTCTAAGGCTTTTACAAAAAATGGCTTGAAGTTAAAAATGAAATAATTTTGACGAACACTAAAATCCCTCATTCCGAATTTAACCTTGGCTAAATCAGAGTTATTTTCATTTTGGTATTCTACAGTTATGTCATACAAAATCGGTGAATCTGGATCCCATAAGTCAAATTTTTTTAAGGGTATTACAATCTTTGGGAGATGATGTTTAATATCGACGCCTAATTCTGGAATTTTAACTGTGTAAGTACCTCCTTTTTGATTTGTATGGGCATTTATGATTAGCATTTTGCCCATAATATCTGACCTGACACAGACCTTTTGAATATAGAACAAATCTCTTTGCTCTAAATAGACATCCCCCCAAATCCCAGGATAATTCAACCATGAAGAATCATAGATGAATTTATGGTACGTTTCTTCAATTTTTGAAAAAGGAGACAATTTAATAGCAAGAAAATTCTTTCCTGGCTTTATATATTTTGTAATATGTATTTGAAAAGGTGAAAATGCTCCGCCTAAATGTTTACCAATATAATTGTTATTAAGCCACAGAGATGCTGAGAAGTTAACATTACTTAAATAAAGGAAAAGTAGTTTATTATCTGGTATTTCTTGAATTTCAAATTCTCTAAAGTACCATAAGGTTGTTGTTATAGGATTAAATTGAGGTGGGATAGGTTCTATTTGTGGAACTTGGATTTCTATACCGTGTCCCAAAGGTGGGGTATTAAACCATTCTTCTGCCTCACCCTGTTGATTAGGGTCAGGAACAACAGTCCAGATACCATCAAGATTAAATTTTTGTCGATTCGGAAACATCTATTATCCTCAATGATTCTCGAGAGGAATAAGAATTTTACTTTTATTTTTAGTCCCAGTTCAAATTATACTACTATCTCGAGTTAATTATATGAAGAAATGATGAACATGAAAGGAATTGTATGATTGTAGTTATGTTAACTATGATATCAATTATTAATAAAATTGCTACTGATAATTTTCAACTTCCTGAACCTGCAGATATATTTAAAAATTTTACACAAAAAAATTCAAATTACGATGTAATACTTCGCCCTGATAAAGATGAACCTGAGTGGTGGGCTGGTGCTCCATCAGTAGTTCGAGATTCCAATGGTATTTTTTGGCTTGCATGTAGAATGAGAACCGCCGAAGGACAAAGAGGTTTAAGGGGTTATGAGATTAGAATATTAAAAAGTGAAGATGGAATTCATTTCAAGACTGTTAAAAATATTTTGCGTGAACAGGTACCCGTTTCTGGTTTTGAGCGTCCAGCCATTGTGATTGATAAAAAGACAAGCAAATATAAATTATATGCATGTTCGCCTGATGAACATGGGGTATGGTCAATAATTAAGTTTGATGATGCAGATACCCCCGAGGAGTTTAAGCCTGATACAGCAAAAAAGGTAATTCAGCCTCCTGAAAAGAGATTTGAACGAGATATTCAACCTCGAGGATATAAAGACCCTTTTATTTTTATCCATGATAATTTATATCACTGTTATGTAATAGGGTATATCCGAGAAAATGAATGGATATTCCACTTTACAAGTGAGGATGGTGAAACATGGAAACCAATAGGAAATAGTATCGAGCCGATAATGAACTTGAATGGATGGCATAACTTTTTTGTGCGTCCCTCATCTATTTTACCTTTAGGAGTTGGATTCGTGTTTGTTTATGAAGGTTCAAATATGAATTGGTATGACCCTGTTTACAATATAGCAACAGGTTTAGGTTTTACTTTTGACCTTCATAATATAATAGATTTAACGCCAAACTCTCCGTTTTTGGTAAGTTTAACACCTGGGGATAAATTTGCTACATTTAGGTATTCTCATTGGTTATGGGTTAATGATGAGGTGTGGATTTATGCAGAAGTTGTTTGCCCAAATCGTACCCATGAGATAAGGCTATACAGAGTAAAGAGGTAAACATTAGAACGCAAGTTTAAAATATTATCCTGTTTATTTTAAAATATTCTTCCATTATTGTGATGATTACCCACCTACATGAAAGGAATGCGAAAGTGGAAAAAATTGTAAATCTTTGTAAAAGAAGAGGTTTAATTTTTCAGTCCAGTGAGATTTATGGAGGTATCAATGGATTTTGGGATTATGGTCCATTAGGGGTTGAACTGAAAAAGAACTTAAAAGATGATTGGTGGTATGTGTTTGTTCAAACAAGAGAAGACATGCTTGGCTTGGATGCCAGTATTATAATGCACCCAGATACTTGGGTAGCCAGTGGTCATGTTGCTGAGTTTCATGACATGTTGGTTGATTGTAAATCATGCAAGAAACGATTCCGTGCTGACCATATTGAAGGTGACCGTTGTCCAGAATGTGGTGGAGAATTAACAGAACCACGTGCATTTAACAGTATGTTAAGAACACGGATTGGGGTGAGTGATGATACCGCTGTGGATACTTATCTTCGACCTGAGACCTGCCAATCTATTTTTGTGGATTTTAAGCAAATATATAGTACCAGCCGTGTTAAAGTCCCATTTGGTATTGCACAAATAGGTAAAAGCTTTAGAAATGAAGTAAATCCACGAAACTTTATTTTTAGGAGCCGTGAATTTGAACAGATGGAAATTGAATTTTTCTGCAGGGAAGAGGAAGAAGAAAAGTGGTTTGAACGTTGGCAGGAATGGATTTGGCAATGGTATTTGGATATTGGTATTCGAGAGAATAAACTCCGCTGGTATGAACATCCAAAGGAGTCTTTAGCACATTACTCTAAGAGAACAGTTGATATCGAATATGAATTCCCATTTGGATGGGGTGAACTCCAAGGGTTAGCTAATCGTGGCAAATTTGATTTAACACAGCACTCAAACTATTCAAAAAAAGACCTTTCATATTTCGACCCTGAAAAAAATGAGAGATATATTCCCACAGTGATAGAGCCATCAGCTGGTGTGGATAGAACTATATTGGCAGTGTTGTGTGATGCTTACGATGAAGAAATGGTAGAAGGAGAATTACGTATAGTACTTCGACTCCATCCACGTCTGGCTCCTATTAAGGCAGGTATTTTTCCATTAGTTAAAAAACATGGACTGGCTGAAATTGCTACAGACCTTGAGAAAAAATTGCGTAAAAAGTTTATAACATTTTATGATGATTCTGGTGCCATCGGACGAAGATACCGCCGAATGGATGAAGTCGGAACCCCATTCTGTATTACGGTTGATTTTCAGACTAAAGAAGATGGAACCGTAACTATTCGTGAACGTGATGCAATGACACAAGTTCGACTACCTATGGAAGATGTTGCAGGTTTTATAGAAAAACACATTACTCATGAACGCACATAGTTTTTCCCATGGAATTATTTGATACATGTGCTGATAACTATGACCAATTTCGCACAGGAAGTGCTCCTTATCTTTTTACAGTTATATCTCTCTTAAAACGATTTAAAATCAATTCTTTACTCGATTTAGGTTGTGGAACAGGAAACCTTTATTATCAACTCTCTCCGCATTGGAAAGGCAAATATATTGGACTTGATATTTCATTAAAAATGCTGAGAAAGGCACAAGAAAAACGACTTCCTGCAAATTGGGTTCATGCTGATGTACATGATATTCCATGTTCTGACAATTCCTTTGATGCAATTTCAGGAATTTATGTTTTACACCTGTTAGATAGCCTTCCCAAAATGGTATCAGAATGCCGAAGGGTATTAAAACATGGTTGGGTACTTTTCGTTTCTGCTCCTCATCTTTTTATCAAAAATCACCCTTTAAATCAGTTTTTCCCCAGTTTTTCCGAAATAGATATTCAACGTTTTCCGAAAGAGGAGGATATTGTAAACATGCTTATGGAGGCAGGTTTTTATAATATTCATCAAGAATATTATATATCAGTTAGAGATTGGTTATCAGAAGAATATCTGCAAAAAATTAGTTCGAAATTTATTTCAACATTACGACTCATTCCACAAAATGAATTTGAAGAGGGACTTATTAAAATGAAAGAGGAAGTATTAAAAAATAAGTCACCAAAACGTATTCCTTGGGAAAGTGTTTTAATTGTAGGATTTTGTGATTAATAAAAACTTATCTGTTGGTATTTTGGGGTAATAATTCAATTTCAAAAAGGGTATCCCAATATTTACCCGTTATTAAAAGATGGTAGTTGTCATTACGAAATGCTATACCATTTAATACATCTGCGTGAGTGGGGTTTAATAATTGATTTTTTAATCCATATAAATTTATTTTTCCAACCACATTTCCTGTGTCTGGTTGTATAACTACTATAAAATCTTTATACCATACATTAGCACAAATATAGCCCTCAATAAACTCGAGTTCATTTAATTGAGTAATTGGATTCCCTCCTTCCTGAACAAATATCGTTTTTACAACTTTAAACGTTTCAGGCTCACGAAAAGAAAGATATGCTGACCCATCTGACATTATTAAATATTTACCATCATAGGTAAGTCCCCATCCTTCTCCCTCATAAAAGAACCCCTTTTGGAACTCAAGAGTGTCTCGAGAGTAGACAAAACAAATACCTTCTTCCCATGTTATTTGATATAGCAAATTTCCAACAAGTGCTATTCCCTCCCCAAAAATTTTACTAAATGTTTGACCATTATATTCCTGAGGTAAACTCCTTGATAGTAAGGGAACCCCTGTTTCTAATTCTACAATGCGAATAGAAGATTCTCCATATAATCCTGTGCTTTCGTAAAGTACACCATTATCCCAAATTAAACCTTGAGTAAAAGCAGAACTGTCATGTGGGTATTTAGATACAATACGATATGTTAATGTAAAAGGATACTGGGAAGGCCAAAAGGCTGATGTGATTTCATCTTCACCTTCTCCTTCAGGTGGGTGATTGGTTACTCCTTCGGGTTCTGTGTGTATTTGCCCCTCAGGAGTTAAAGTATTTACACTTTCCCCCTCTATTGGTTTTTTGTTTTCACAACAGGGAAGAAACAAAAAGCAATGTATCAGTATAATAATAATGTAACGTTTCATAGATGCTCATAAGTTATTTAGTGATTATTTAAAATGTTTTTTAGAAAAGTATAACAAAAGAAATAGAAAACAAAAAATGATTATCCCTCAAAGAATACAAATACAAACACAAACAGGGTGCAATGGCCGTTGTGTATTTTGTCCCAATGAACAATTTATAAAAGCACATCTTCCCACAGGAAGAATGCCAAAGGAACTATTTTGTTCCATCATTGATCAATTGGCAACTCTAAACCCACATCGGATTATGCCCTATTTACAAAACGAACCATTGCTGGATGAACGGTTGCCAGAATTAGTTGAATATATTCATAAAAAGATGCCCAAAGTAACAACATTAGTTGTAAGTAATGGAACACGATTGAATAATGAAATGGGAGAAAAATTAATAGAAAGTGGGTTAAAACGACTGAAAGTAAGTTTACAATCTTTAAATGATGAAGTTAATCAACAACTTATGGGTTATCCTGCAAAACCTGTCATTGAAAATATTATAATTTTTTCAAATTTATTAAAAAAGAAACAATCCGATATGGATTTTAGGGTCTCTACAATAGTTACCTCTAAGAATGAAAAAGAGATTGATGAAATGAAGAAACTCTGGGGAAAGTATGGTATCCGTCTTGTTTTATCATCGCTTGAGAATAGGGGTGGAAATATTTCTAATGTCTTAGAGTTATCTAATACCCCCGAGATGCGTTTAAGAAGAGGATGTATTCGTCCAACTCGTGATATGTGTATTCTGTTTAATGGTAAAGTTGTTTTGTGCTGTGTGGATTGGCTTAGAACGGTAATTTTGGGTGACCTTAACGAAAAATCGATAACAGAGATATGGAATTCTCCTCGTCTTCAAATGATTCGTGAAGGGTTAAATATGGAGGATTGTTGTCATTTGCCCGAAATATGTCGAAATTGTTCTGAAGCCGTAGAAAACTATAGAAAAACCCCTTCATGGTTAAAACAAATTAAAAATTCCTTTAAACAGGTATTCCAAAATCTGACAAAATAGGTCTGATTTGTTTTTTTACTTTTATTTCTCAGGATATTTAACTTCGTAAGTTTTATTATCAAAATCAACGATTATCGTTGTGCCATCGGAGTAGGTTGTTTTCTGTTTTCGGTATGTATCATCTAAAAATTCATGATTTACTAACTCGAGGAATTGACAATGCTTTGCTATAGAACAGAGTTCTTTAATACGACTAATCTCTTTTTCATCAGCACTAATGTTCAAATAAGGCATTCCTGCATTAAGAATACAGTGCAGGTATCCTGCATCTCCTTTAGGTATACCCCAACCTCCATCTTCCGTTATACTCCATGGCATAATCAAGGAATCATGATAAACCAAATTAAATAAAGGTATGGGAATGCCTATACTTTCACCATTATCCAGAGAAGGTCTTAGCCAATAAGGACCATGATGGACCAAATCAATAACCGAAACAAAATAATCTGTGGGTTCTTCAGAACTTATGATATAACCTTTAGATTTTAGGAAGCGAAATGCCTCTTTACGATATTCTCCACATTCGGAACGAGTAACAGGGGCAAACGATTCATAACTTTCCTCCAGAGGAACTACTGAAAAAACATCTAAATAAACACCCTGAATTTCAACCCCATTACTAATTAGCCAGTTATGATTTCGTTGGACATAGGAAGGCACAAATCGGGGGCTAAGAAACATTTGGGGACCTCCACACCATATACTATGTTGCTCCCTTACTTTTGCTTGATTTAATACAGCCAATTTTGGATTGAATGAGACGGCATTAAGATAAAGGTCCCTATATTGGTCATGAAGAGCAAAGATATATCCCAACTCTTTGCATGTTTTTGATAATTGTTTTAATCCTTCTAATCCTCCTGCTTCATACCCAGGGGGAATAATATCTGGATGACCGCTATCATATCCCAGGAATCCCCATCCATCTAAATGAACATAAGCACTGTCCATACCTTTGTTTTTTAACTCTCGCAATTGTTCAGCAATTTTGCTGTAAAGGACAAGTGAATGATTATTCTCAGGAATCTCCTTATTAAAATAGTGACTACTTTCTTCAAAATGATATAGAGCACCAACATGAATGACTGGAACACCAATTATCTTTTCCAAAAGTGGGCATCGGGCTATTTTTTCCTTAATCGTCACAAAATTTTTATTTTCTTTTACCCAATTTCGATATCCTTTTGCCAGTGTTGTATGATTTGCTTGTGGAAAAAAATAATATTCAATACTTCGTAGATAGCCCAATTCCCCCAAACTGGAATACCATACAGGTTGAACCCTTGTTGGCCCTCCTTCTGGATGTTGATATTCAATCCCGGCGTCATCTGAAGTTGCAAAAATTGCCAATAATCCGCTGTTTCCTTTAATGTGTCCCCACCATGGCATATACATCATTCGTGAATTTGCAGGTTCCTTCCCATAAAACTTCCCCGCATAGTTGGCTGGTAATAACATCCCTTGCATTACACACAAAACGCTTTTTTCATCAGGAGATGGGTTAAGTTGGACAGGTTTTGGAAATTGTATTTCTCTCAATTGTCTCACAATACTCGAACTCACAATATCAATAGTTAGTTTATTATCAGCAAGATAAAAAGTTATAAAGATTGTAAAATTGGGTGCAGATGGAAAATCTTTGAATTGAAGTGTGAAACCTTTTGCATATCCCATTGTTATTTCTTCACATGTGATTTCCTTTGCAGAGACTAATGATAACGTTGTCAGGGCTAATATTATGTCTCTATCATCAGAGGGATAGAACTCCCATTTTTGACCTTGATAGTCAACTATTAATTGTAAATCTTTTTTAGATAGTTGAACCCTCGTCTTTGAATTTTCCAAAATCCAGAAATCAGTATTTTCAGAGAATGTCTCTGAAGAAAGTGATGGTTTTTCAACTGCGTTTTTTAGTAGCCATTCCCGAACTTCTGTAAATTCTTTGTATATGCCTTCGAAATCCGCTTCGGTGGAAATATTGGATATTTTACTTTTGAGAGTTTCTATCTTTGCAGTTTTTTCCTGTGTTAATGTATTGTCCACAGGGATGTTATTGAGTGAATTCAAAAAATACAGATATTTCTCTTTTCTGCTTTCAATATTTTGTGCATTTACAGTAAAGACTGTGGCAAAAACTAAAAATACATAAAAAAGAAAATAGATTTTTTTCATGGTGAGTCCTTTTGTTTTTTTAGATTTGACTTTTTATAGTACGAAAATGTTTTAATAGCATCTTTATAACCATTTGGAATAAGGAAATCTATATGTATTTACATGACGCTCATGTTTCAAATGTTGTTACTTCCTTTGCTACTTTATGGTCAGGTATAATTGTAACTCTTTTTTGGTTATTTGATGGCAAACAACCATTACGCTGGTTGTTTTTCTATTTTACAATCATTATAACTGCTATTCCAACTATTATTCATCACATGTATCCTACACAGCAATTGTGGACTTCTGTAGATATTATTACTAATATCCTTTTAGTTTGGGCGTTGGAATTAGCTTTGGCAGGAGATTTTTTTAAGAATATGCATTATAAAAGATTTGTTTTAATTCTGAGTGTGATAAATTTCTTTGTCGTTTTTAAATTAGGATATGAAATATTTGCTCCACCTGAACGTGTATTTCTTAAATTAGGTGAAAAAAGTGGTTTTACTTTTGGAGAAGTTGCATTAATATTAAACGCAATTTTATCTGTTTCTATTATGACCTATTATTCAAAAACATTCACACAAAAACAAAAATATGTCCTAAAAATTTTGGTGGTTATCTTTTTATTGGGATTAATACTTGCCACAGGAAGTGATGACTTCATTAAACCTACATTTATAGGTTGGCATTCTTTATGGCATATAACAGGTGCTTTTGGATTTATTGTTTTCTGGTATTTTAATCATTTAAGATTTTCAATTGAAGGAGATATAAAAAAATGGTAGTTCATAGTGTTTATTTCTGGTTAAAAGAAGATATATGTGAGGCTAAAAAACAAGCATTTTACGAGGGATTATTAGAACTATCAAAAATACCAAGTGTAGTCAAACTCTATGTTGGAACGCCTGCCCAGACTGCAAAACGTCCTGTAATTGATGATAGTTATACCTTTGGACTTGTGGTTATTTTTAGTAATATAGAAGGACATGATGCCTACCAGAACCATGAAATACATAGAAACTTTTTGTCTGAATTCAGTTCTTTTTGGAATAAGGTGCTAATTTACGATTTTGAGTGTTAGTTAAACAGATTAATGTTTTTGCTCAATGGCTTTTCTCGCTATTCTATCTACAAGAGAAGGGCAGAACATTTTTAACCATCTACCTATTTTCCCTCTATTTGATGTAATTAATAGTCGCTGTTTTTTTAAGATGGCTTTCAAAATTAATTCTGCACATTCTTCTGCTGTCATAATTTTTGATTCTACCATTGGCGTTTGCCCAAGAGATGAACCATCTCCTTTCAATGCCCTTTTATGAATTTCCGATTTTACAAAGTCCGGTGCAACAATGGTAACATGAACACCCTTAGGTTCTACTTCAACACGTAGTGAATCAAAAAAGCCAACCATTGCGTGTTTGCTTGCAGAATAAATCGTTCTGCAGGGAACACCTGTTAAGCCTGCAACACTGGAAATAGCTACAATATGTCCCCCCGTTTTGTATAAATAGGGGAGAGCATAGTATGTGCAATATACAGAACCATAAAAATTTGTTTCCATAATTTCCTTTAGTATCATTAAATCCTGAATCTCATCAAATTGACACCACATTGTTCTACCCGCATTATTTACAAGAATATCTAATTTGCCAAAATGGGCTATGGTTTTAGAGATTAGATTCGAACAATCATCCTTTTTGGAAACATCTGCTTTAATAATTTTTACTGAATTATTATCATTTTTAACTTCCTCTGCCAATTCATTTAGTCGTAACTCATTTCTGGCTGATATGACTATTTTTGCACCTTCTCTTGAAAATACCTTTGCCAAAGCACGGCCTATCCCTTCCGAAGCACCTGTAATAAGCACTACTTTATCTTTAAACTTTAAATCCATAATTTCCCTTCTCCTTTATAATGTGCTATTATTATATAGATATTATTTATATTAGAGTAATTCAAGTTTTTTAGTAATCGCAAAATCACATGAATGAAATAAAGTTTTGGGATATATAATCTAATTAAAATGAATGAAAGGAACTGTTATGAAAAAAATTATAGTTTTGTGGATTTGTTTGTTATTAATAACTTTTACAAATGTTTTTTCAAGTAGTTCTAATATAAAATCTCTGTCCGACCTACCAAATCCAGTTCCTCGAATTGCTATTGTTGGTGATAGTTGGGGAATGTTTATGTGGTGGTTCCGTTCTTTTCAGAAAGCCCTTGTCGAATTAGGTTATGAAGAATACTGTGAAGTTGCTAATGAATCTGTTGTCGGAGGAGGAAAAACATTCCAATTTGTTAATGTCGAACAATTTCCTGCGGCAGAACAGATTAGGAATGCGGTTGTGCAAATGCTAACTGATTATCCAACAATAGATATTGTTGTCATCTCCTTAGGTGGTAATGATGCCCTTTATGGAACCGAATTTGTATTACCAGATGACCCGTATAGAGAATTGAGATTTCAATGTCCAGGGCATCCAGATAATAAGAATGAAATTCTTGCAAATAAGATAGTCAATCAAGATATGGATAATCTGATTGACCTTATTTTATCTGTTCGCCCTGACATTCGTGTTTTACTGACTTCTTACGATTTCGGTGGCGATACAAAACGAAGTGAATGCGATTTGTTAACCCAGCAGTTAGGAATTATGGTTCTGGATATTTATAAGCAAAGGTTAGCAGACCGTAAAGGGGACCGCGTCCACTTTATTAGTAACTATGGGCTTATGCAATTTATGTATGGTGTTTTTGAATATGAGGTTGATTCCGATAATGACCCAATTTGGGGAACAGAACAGTTGGTTTATCCTGCAGGTTATGTAAAGCCTGGTTTCTCCCCAGATGATTATCCTCCTCTGAGACTTCCCGACCCGTATGATGTTTGGACTTTCCCTTGGACAGATGAGAACAGCAATGAATTAAATGTGCCAGGTTTCCCTGAATATTTTAACCCACTTCATTCCTTGTTAGATAGAAATATGCACTTAACCGAAGAGGGATATTATTTCATGGCACGGAGAATGGTTGACCGTGTTATAAAATACTGGCTTGATTATCCCAAAGTTTTTGGAATTCACCCCGTACATAATGAAAAAGGAGAGACATATCAGTTTGAAGTTATATTCTCGAAAGAGGTGACAGGTGTTGACCCAACAGATTTTGAAATAGCAACCGCAGAAATAGAAGTAGGTGGAAAAAGTTTAGATATTAGTCAGGCTCAAATTATTTCAATAGTCCCAGACTCGGGTTATAGTAAAACCTATACAGTTACGGTTGATTTGAACCCTAACTTAAACCCGAAAAAAGGCACCCTGACAGAGGTTGTCCATATTCATGTTTTAGATGATGATAGCATTGTAGATTCTGAAGGAACACCTCTCGGAGGACCCAATACTCCGACATGGACGGACAACGGGAAATTTACGTATTACGGTCCTTTTGCCTTTGCGGATTTAATGAAGCCTGAAGAAGATAATTTTGAGCAGGTTCAAAAATATTTATCTGTCTTAACCAAACCCTATCTTCCTTTTATCAATTTTGCTGTTTCTTTTGATGAAGACAAATTGGATATAAATGGGAATTTATTCCCATTAGTCCAGCAATTGTTAAATGATGAAGATGTTGACCCAGAATCATTATATATCAAAGGAAATGGCATGCTCGATAGTTATGAATTTGCTCTATTAGAACGCTGTATAAAAGATGATAGTATTGATTTAAGTGCTAACGGTGGTATATCTCATACATTAGTTGCAAATGCATGGACGCAGAATCTTGCTCGTATTCGTAATGATTTAGGTGGAGCAATTACTCCCGAGCATGACAATATGGTTTTGAGAGTGTTTGCAGGGTTAGATTCTCTTTTCTGTGCTTATTTAACTTTCGGTGAGATGAATACAGTGGGTACTATTTCTGCCGCTTCCGTAGCACTTACATCAGAAAGTGTTTCTCAGTTTTTACCCGGTTTGACATTCACACCTATAGATTCAAAAAATTATCAGTTGTTGACGAATTACTTAGGAGCAAAAGATATTAATGGGAATGGCATATTATCTCCATCTGAGTTTGCCGATGCCGATAAAGATGGATTTACCAATGCTCAGGAATATCTTTACTTTGAATGTGATGGCAAGCAAGCCTTTGTAAATTCGGCTCTTGACCCGAACATAAAACCTCCACAATTCCCACCTCCAAGAAATTTTACAGTAAACGAAGGAACAAATCTCCGTTTATATGTTCCAGAACTACTTCATGTATATTTGACAACCTATGAGTGGTATAAGGACGGTGTTTTGCTAACAGCTAACGAACGCATCAAAGGAACGTCAAAACGAACCGTGAATATTGAAGGATTGACCTTAGAAGATTCGGGAACTTATATGTGTTATTACTGTGAAAACGACCCCAATAATTATGTGGTTAAATCGTATGGACCTATAACAGTAAATGTTCAGCCCGAAGTTCAAGAAGGCGAAGGCTCGGGAACAGAAGGCGAAGGTTCGGTAACAGAGGGAGAAGGTCTCATAGAAGGAGAAGGGGTAATTGAAGGGAGTTTAGAGGGGGTAGAAGAAGGAATAGTGGAAGGGATAGAAGAGGGAGAAGGTGAAGGACAGGAAGTTCAGCAACCTCATTCTTTGGATACGGATGGAGACTTTAAAGTTGAGTTGACTGAATTACTGCGAGTTATACAATTTTATAATTATAGAGAGTATAGTTGTGCTCCGTCATGGCTTACAACAGAAGATGGCTATGTCCCTGGAAATAGAGGAGATCGTTCCTGTCAGCCTCATGCATCAGATTACAATCCACAGGATTGGAGTATTTCTTTTGAAGAAATCTTGCGTGCTATTCAGATCTTTAACTCGCCATCTTATTATTGGTGTCCTGGTCAGGGCAAAGATAATTTCTGTGTAAAAGATTAGATCTCAATTTACGAAATAGTAATTTTATAAAAACTGCTTTGCTAATTTGTTGAGTTCCTCTACACCGCGTTTGATAGTTTCGTCTGGAGCGGCAAAAGAAATACGGAAGTGAGTTTTTTTGTCAGAGAAAACGCTACCAGGAATAATTAGAATATTATTCTCAATTGCTTTTTTCACAAATTCATCTCCATCACCACCTGGAGCCTTTGGAAATATATAAAAGGCACCCTTAGGTTTTACTACTTCAAAAGTATCTTTTAATCCTTCATAAATCAAATCTCTCTTCTTACGGTATGCTTCTATTTTTTGTGTCATATCAGACTTTAACGCTTGAACGGCTGATTTTTGGGCAAATGAAGGGGCACAAACGAAGGTGTATTGTTGCAGGGTGTTCATCTGTTGAATAATATCTTCGGGTCCTGCAGCGTATCCTACACGCCAGCCTGTCATACCCGCATTTTTAGAAAAACCATTAAGTAATATTACCTGGTCATACATACCTGCAATTGTAGAAGGTTGTTCATCGTACAGTAATGATTCATATATTTCGTCTGTTATTACTAATAATTTGTGTTTTTTTGCTAATTCTGCAATCTTTGCTAAATCCTCTTTTGGAATTGTTATCCCTGTAGGATTGGATGGACTATTTAAAATCAAAATTTTTGTCTTACTTGTTATAGAAGGTTCTATTTTTTCGGCTGTTAAGTGAAAATCGGGATAAGTATCTACAGATACAGGTTTTCCCCCCAACAGATTAACTAAGTGTTTATACATAACAAAGTAAGGATCAGCAAAAACGACTTCATCTCCAGGATTTACTGTGGCTAACAAAGCAAGGAAAAGCCCACCCGATACCCCACATGTTATCATTACATTTGATATTTTTACCCCAAATTTATTTTGATAATACTCCTGTACTGCTTCTCGTAATTCCTCAATACCCCATGTCTGTGTATATGAATTAAAACCACTTTTAATCGCATTTATAGCGACTTCTTTACAGACTTCATCTACATCATAATCAGGTTGTCCGATACTTAAATTAATTGGATTTTTCATCTTTCCCGCTAATGCAAATACTTTACGAATTCCACTGGCATCAATACGGCTCATTCGTTCTGCGATATAACTCATACATATACTCCTTTGATTTACTTTTGTATTTTGTTTATAAGTTCATTTATTTCCTGTATCTCCTCAGACGTAGGATTACTTTCTTTTGCTTTTTCAAGCCATAATTTTGCCTGTTCTTGATAGCCATTTTCAATTGCTATATTACATAAAAACATATATCTTTTACTTATTGAATAGGAAATTTTATCTGCATAATTTTGTGCAGAAGAAAAGTTACTATTGATAACACATTCCCGAACCAATTTTTCCCAAAGTTGGTTATCGTCACCTAAGAAATTTCCCCATCTTTCAATAAATTCTGTGGACTTATCTAATTTCCCATATATTTTTCCAAGTTTTATTAGAAAATCCTTGTTATTTTGTTCCTTTTGAAATCCAGCAGATAACCACGCCTTAGCCAATGAAAGTAATCCTTTTTGTTCATAATAATCTGCTATCATTAAGTAAGGCGGGGTAAATGAATCTCCACTTTTTGACAAAGGAACAGGAATATTATTAAATAGTATTTTTAGTTTCTCATATTGTTTTAACAAATCCTCTTTAGTTTTATCGTCTAACATATCAGAATCCTGTTGTAATACTTCCCATGCCTGTTCATAGTTGGATAGTCCCTTTGCAATCTTTAGGAAATTTAATTTTTCCTTTTGATTTAAATTTTTCTCAATTAAATATAAATGCATATATGAGTTATAAATGTGTATTAGGTCGTCTGGATTATTATTACCTGCCTTTATCTCGCTCTCAATTATTTTTATTTGTTGTCTTATGTTTTCTTTTTCAAAAGGATTCAAACTAATAGCCCTTTTTATATATTGTCTGGCATCGTCATAACGGTTGTTTTCCAAACATAGCAATGAAATTCCTCTTAACGCCTCTGTATTGTCAGGTTGTAATTCTAATAGTGCATTCCATGCTTGCCCTGCTTTATCAATGTACATATCTTTTTTAGGTATTTCTTTACGGGCTTTTTTAGTCAAGATTCGTGCTAAATATTTCCAAGTTTCTGGATTTGAAGGGTAATTTCCTGCACAAGCCAACCATAATCTTTCTGGGTCACGAAGCTCGTAAGTTAATTGAAAGCTGAATAACGTAAGGGCAAACAAAATAATGATGAGAAAAATAGTGGTAAAATAGCTAATAATTTTCTTTTCTTCAAAAATATTTTGGAAAACAAAAAAACAAAGAATAACCGAACTTAAAATTAAAAAATAACTACTATTACACATGCTTAAATCAACTCTTTGGAAAACAGGGTAAATAATGACACTCAAAACCAATACTAAACATGAAAGAAAAGGCATGGTCTTGGAATTCCGATAAAAATAAAATCCTAATATGAACAAGAAGCAAAGTATCATTACAGTAATGGGTATACTTAGAAAAGACTCTATTCCAAAATACTGTAATGGGAAAAAAGAAGTTGGGAAGAGAGTTAATATAAAAAATCCACTAATAGTATTAAAATAGTTGAATGGAAGAGTCGCTTCAAATAAATCTCTATGATAGTTATAGTTATATAAGGCAAAGAATATAAATGTAGAAAACAAAACACCGAACAGTATTACACCCGAATAAACGATAGTATGTTGAATAGACTCATTTTTTGATTTGTATAAGTATGAATAATATAGGACAGGAATAATCATTACAATGCCAATAAAATGACTGAATACTGACAAAATAATTAAGATAATTGAATAAAACATGACAGATAAATAAGCTGAGGTATCCTCATCCCTTGTATATAAAAGAGCAAATAAAATTAATGCAAAGAATGAAGAAAGTAAGCCCCCACGATTAATAAGGAACGAAGTCGAATATATATTTAGCGGATGAACAAGGAATAAGCATGAAAGTAATAAAGCCAAAATTAAAGAAGTTATAGTTCTACTTTTACGGGCTAAAAGATTAAAAAGGAGAAGGGTGTTTAATGTATGTAATAACCAATTGATAATGTAATGAAAGGAGGTTATGGAAGAAATTTTTTGGAAAAGAATAAAAGTAATGTATGTAAAAGGAATGTGTGGTTGGGTTTTGTAAAAATCAATATTTTCGTCAATATGTTTTGGAATTTCTCTAAATATATCTTCATCTTTACCAATAAAATCCTTTTGCCACGTTCCAGAAAATAATAAAAGGCTAATAAAAAATAACAAACAACACCCTATTAATAAGATTATATTAGACAGGGGTGTTATTTTAGTGTTATTTTGTGGTTGTTGTTGATTCATTTTTCTAAATTTAGTATATCTATTTTTTTGAGAAGTAAGGGATTATGTTCCCAATGATAATAAATACCCAATATGAAAAACAATCAATGAAACTAAAAAAGCAATAGAGGTTGAGAAAAATAAAGAAAAAATAGGCCAGCGAATACTCCTTGTTTCTCTTCCAATAGTAACTAATGTTGCTATACAAGGGGAATAGAGCATTACAAATACCATCATAGTAAACGCACGTAGCGGATACCAATCATTACTGGTAGATATAATTGTAGAAAGTGATTCTGGTTCATCGTCATTTTCTTCGTTGTCTATGCTATAAACTGTTGCCAAACTACCGACAATGACTTCTTTAGCTGCCATTCCACCAATAAGAGCGATATTTACTTTCCAGTCGAATCCTATATGTTTTGTTAGGGGTTCTATAGTTTTACCTAAAACACCCGCAATACTATGTTCAATTTTATTTCCTGTTTGTGTTGCGACCCGTTGATGTGGAAGAGGCATATAAAACAATGCCCACATAATAATATTTACTGCTAAAATTAAAGTTCCTGCTTTTCGAATATACATCCATGTACGTCCCCATGTATGTCTAAAAACGCTTCTGAACACTGGGATATGATATGGAGGTAGTTCCAATACAAATGGAGTTTGTTCTCCATGTATGATAAAGCGACTAAGCACAAAGGCACTGATAAGAGCCACAACCCAAGAAAGTAACCATAAAATTAGCATAACGAGGGTGCGATATTGCTGGAAAAAAGCACCTATCAGCAAAGCATAAACAGGCAATTTCGCACCGCAACTCATGAAAGGAACAACAAGCATAGTTACAATTTTATCTTTCCGTTCATGGAGCGTTCTGGTTGCAAGAATTCCAGGTACAGCACAACCACCAGCCCCAAGTCCACCAGAAATTATTAAGGCTAATATAGACCTACCTTGTAATCCAAAAGTGCGCATAAGGCGGTCTAATATAAAAGCTATCCGTGCAACATACCCAGTGTCCTCTAAACTGGATATTAAGAAAAATAGTACAAAAATAAGCGGGATAAAACTTAATACTGCTCCTACACCACCAATAATGCCATCTGTTATCAAAGAATGGATGGCTGGATATTTAGGTTCAAGAAATGTAAACTGCACGGAAATAATTTTAAATATTTCTTCAAATAATTCAATAGGACTAACCCATCCTGTTGGTAAAGGCAACCATTTCCACTCCTGAGTTGTTTTGAAAACAATAAAAAATAAAGAACCAACCACCCCTAATAAAAGAAAAGGTCCTACAATACGATTACACACAATATTGTCTATCTGGTCTGTTATGTTCTGCTTTGCTTCTCCAGTGTAACTTACACATTCCCTAATTGCACCCGAAGCAAAACCATATCTCCTTTGAGAAATAACTACTGAGGAGTCTTCGTTTTCATGTTGTTCTATTTCCTTAATCCCTTTTTCTACTTCCTTATGTATTTCTTTTAATTCACTCTCAGAAATAAAAGTGTCCAAGTAATGAGTGACTTCAAAGTCCTTTTCCAATAACTTTATAGCGAACCAACGTGATTTCGTTTTTTCTTCGTTAGGAAGGAATTCGGAGATAATTTCGGATAAAGATTCAACAACAGAGTCGACTTCATGTCCGTAAATCACTGGTTTAGGTAAAATGGATGTATTGTTAGTTATAAAAGAATAAATAATCTGCTTTAGTTCAGCAATTCCTTCCCCTTGGTTTGCTACGGTTGGAATTACAGGGATATTCAGAATGCGAGACAATTGCTTATGGTCAATAAGGATACCCCGTTTTCGTGCTATATCACTCATATTTAAGGCTATAATGAAAGGCTTTCCCAATTCTATTATTTGAGTCGTTAAATAAAGATTCCGTTCCAGATTTAATGAATCAACAACATTGATAATTAAATCTATATCTGATTTTAAAATTTGATTCCTTGCAATCTTTTCCTCTTCTGTGTATGGTGTCAGCGAATAAATTCCAGGTAAATCTTCAATCAGGATTTTTATTCCATTAATCTCAAATGAACCTAACTTCCGTTCTACGGTAACCCCAGGATAATTACTTACTTCTTGTAGTCCCCCAGTTATCTCATTAAAAATAGAACTTTTCCCCGAGTTTGGATTTCCGACAATAATTATTCGTGGTTGTTTTGAAGAGGCTCGACGAGAATATGCCATGCATCTTTTCTCCGTAACGCGAGGAAATATCCTTTCAGTTCAATTTCTATTGGGTCTCCTAATGGAGCCTCTCGGCTAACTTTTACTTCTGTTCCAGGTGTTAAGCCCAAGTCTAATAACCTTTTTCTATATGTCGGGGGACCGCCTCTTATCCCTATCACTTTAGCAAGTTGTCCCTCTTTTAAATCACTAAGTCTTGGAGTATATCCTTGTAGTTTATGTTTACACGGATTATTGGATGATGGTTCCATTTTTATTCACGCTCTCCTTTAATATAGCACCTATTTTCACTTCAGAAGGGAATTTTTGACATGTACACTTTATTGTTTGAATATATGGACATTCTTGACATTGATAGGGATTACATTCTATACATCTACTCTTTAAATTTCGTCTAATTATGGTATATAAATAAATCGAAGCCATTACTAATGCGCATGTGATAATTAAATACTCAATCATTTATGGTTTCCCCAATATTTTTAGTTGAATTTTGCATGCCAAAGGATGAAGGTGATGAATTGTCCTCTATGAATCGAGTCATTTTTTTAGCAACCTTATCTAAAATAAGATGTTCAATAAGGCATGCTTGCTTTGTAGCGGTTTCTTTGTCTAATTGAAGATATGAATAAAAAAAATGGCACAACATATTGAAATTACTATTTACTTCTGCTAATTGTTTTTTACCGCGATTAGTTAATTCAAGATAACGGTGAGGCAATTTTTCGACAACCCAATTTAAATCTTTTAAGTGTGACAATGCTATACACACGGCACTTCTTGACACCCCTAATAAAGAAGCCACATCAGTTGCTCTTGCAAAACCATTTCTTTCATTTAAATCTTGAATTGCCCAAAGATAGTGAATTCGGGAATGCGTCAGCTTTTTTGATTTAGGATATTTTAATCGATGTATTTCCATGTTATTCTTTATTGTTAAGTATATTTAACAAACTAACAAAAAAAATATAAGAATAATTTCAAGATACAAAAATGGCGGAGACGACGAGACTTGAACTCGCGACCTCTGCCGTGACAGGGCAGCGTTCTAACCAACTGAACTACGTCTCCGCTTGGCTATTATTATAATATATCCTACATTTTCTATTCAACTAATGAAATTTATGAAGTGCCTGCTATGCTGTTGCCATCTTTATCTATTGCTATACCAGATGGGGATATATTCCATTTATAGTGCTTACTCTTTTCAATGAATTCAGTCTCTGTTAAAGCAAAAGCAGGACTTATTTCGATAAAAAAGGTTTCGTTATTCTGCATCATGTTTTGGATTTGATAGCCTGCTTTTTCGAGCCATTGTCCCCAAAAAGCATTCATGCTTTTTCTCGCCTCTACTACGCTGTTTTTCCCATCATACTGTTTTATTGGTGTGTATTCGCCTAACCTTCCAATTTCTACTGCGACAGGAGCATGGCTTGTATAACGTAATGCATCGAATATAAATGTTTCAAACTTGTAGCCATTTGGTTGGGATGGTTTTAATAAATGACCATTCTCATCAATATAAGGTATTTTTTTATGTGCCTTATGCCATGGAAAATCCTTAAATTTATTGTATACTTTTTTTACAAATTCAAGAGAGATAATATGCATTGCAGGGTTTCCTGCAAAAAACTTTATACTCCCGTCAATGTCTAATTCGAGTAATTGTGGGTAAATATCCAGTTCAGAATATTCAATAACCCGATATACACCATCGCAAAGACAGTGAACGCCTACAGGTTCCCTGAGGTCTGATTTTCGGATAATTTTGGAGGACATCTCTGCGTTATTCAAAACATGGTAGCCTATAAAACGTGGGTCTGCAACCTTTACAGCCCAATTATCCACCTGAAAGTAACTTAAGATTTCCACCCCTCTACCTTTTGCGTCATCAATAACATCTTGTTCAATAATAGTCTGTATTGTGCCCCCATGTCCATTTGGATTCATTGCTATTGAATATGGAGAATCCAGAATAAATTTTCCAGTCTCATCGAGACAAGGCACCATAGGTTGAACAGGGAAATAAACATTTTTAGGATTTAATCCAAAGTAATTATTTTTTTCGAAAAATGCTGTTGTTTCTTTTTTATTCCATTCGCTAACCATGATATACAGAGGTATATCACAGTTATATTTCTTCTGCAAATTAATAACCTTTTCTACATGATATTGAAAGAGAGATTTACCCGTAATCGGACCGATGGGATAGGTCCCTTTAGGACCATCAAATCCTAATCGTGTTCCCTGCCCACCTGCGACAAGAAATAGACCTACTTTACCATTTCGTAGTGTCTCTTCTCCACATTCGTATGCTTCACGCTCTTTTGAATTTTCCGAGTCCATTAATGGGATTATCGGTATTGGAATAATCTGGCTAAATACTTCTGGTTCTGGAGTTGTCAAAATCCATTTATTTGCAAGATTTGCCATTAACTCAAAATCGATTTTCGCTAATTGGTTTATTAAATGGTTCCGCTGTGAATTGTTTAAGTTCTCCCAGAACTTAAAAACATGCTCTTGCCCAAATTTGAAAACGTTGTCTCGTATTTCCTTTTCTTTTTCTGGTGCAATGATTAATTGAGTATTCATTTTACCAATATGGACTCCATGCTTTACCGTATTTATTCATTTCTTGTCGTTGTTTATAATTTGGGAGCAAACCAGGTTTGCACCCTTCTGTGATTTCATATTTTGAACCACATCCATCACATATTCCATAATCAAAACCAGGTTGTTCTAATGGTTCTTCACACCTCGGACAGACAGGTTGAAACCGTTTATAAACCTCCTGAAGATTAGGAAATTCTAATCCACAACATGGACATGTTGTCATGTGTGATATTCGACGCCATGCCCGTGAGAACATTCGGTCTCCATTGCAAATGCGACAGTAAATCTGTCTGCCTGGAATAGGTCTGACCTCTTCCTTCGTCGGTTTCTTTTCAGAATTTCCCCAACCAAATAACGGCATATTTCTATTCCTGAACTCCTAATGTAAGTGTTTTTAACAATACATGTTCATTATATTCTTTTCCATTAACACGGAGTTTCAAGTCAAGCACTCCAGAGGTGCCTTTTTCTATCCCTTTAGGCATAACTTCTATTTTGAGTCCCGTTGTATTAGAGAGAATATTTTGAATAGTAAAAATATCAGGGATAAATTGATGTGAAATAACCTCTATCGTTTCCGTTTCTGTTTCTGGCAAAATTTCGATTATATTCTTCATCGGGATATTTGATGGTGTAGGCATGATATTTAACGGTTTCGGAAATGGATAGTTTATTTTATAGGGTGCAATTACTGAACCTTTGACTTTTAATGGGACTTCTGGAAATCGGTCAATATTTGTGCTTAAAAAGAATTCTCGTGTAAATTCACCTGGGGAAAGTTTCGGAGTTGTTTTTATGGTTAGCATGTATTCAATTGGCTCTTCTGATTTTATCTTTACCAAATCAGGAATCAAATCACTCTCTATGTTTTCTGGAAGATTCCTTTCATATATTTTAAAAATCTCTAATGGTTTCTTCATGAACTTTTGCGTTATATGAATCTTTTGTTCTAATAATGTTCCCTTTTGAAAATTACCAAACTGAACTTCTTCCGGTTCAAAAATAAATTCTGGCTCAATATGAGCCTTTACTTTAAGTTCTAACACTGGGTTTTTGTAATCGTTTGAGAAAATGGTGAGTGTCTTTTCTGAATAAAATCCCACAACACGAGATGGATAGATTGTAATAAGAATATATCCTTCGCCATTAGGAGGTATTACATTTTGTCCTGCAGGAATGGTACCCTGTGTGCAGGCACAGGATGTGCGAATATCTTTCAAACTTAATACCGCCTTACCTCTATTAAAGACTTTTAACTTTTTTGTCGTTTCTACATCGTTAGGAACAGTTCCCATATCAAAAATAGAACCTGTTTCTAACTCAATTTGGGCAGTTTCACCTTGATTTGAACCCAGAGGTGGTAAAGAAGGTTGATACGGACTTTCAATCTGATTTTCTTCCGACCTTTGTTGTTGCGATTTTACAACAATGAACAAAACAAAGAGACAACATAGAAAAAGAACAGAAAAAACAATATATTGCGTTCTAAAAATTTTCATAAGGAAACATTCAAAGCGATTTTAAGATTATTTTATACTTCTTTTCAAACGTTTCTAATCCAATCTCCAATTGTTGGTAAATGTCCTCATTAATAGGGAAATCAAGTTCCATCCCTAATAAGAGAGCACCAACCACTGGTTCATATATAGGCATAACTGGAACTGCAAGCGGACATTCACGATGTATAACGGTTGTCATAGCATCTTTTAATACAGGGCTTATCCCCTTAAAAACACTTCCCGCCATAACCACATCAAAGGCATATCTTGTCATGTCTAAAATTCGGGCACACGCATTAACCATTTCCCCTAAATAGCGACCTCCCCATTCCAAAATATCCGATGCAGTAGCATCCCCTTCATAGGCAGCATCAAAAACAAGCTTTGCCATCGGCTCTAAATCAAGATATGTCAGATTCCTCTTATACATTCGATAAAACAGTTCATCAACATCTTTACAACCTGATTTTTCCAAAAACTTATCTACTAATTTGGTGTAACCTATAATCTTATCTCGGTATCTCCAAACCGCACGTAATCCTTCCTGCCCTATACTTGACCCACTTACCTTATCTCCAAACTCCTCACTTATTCCGCCAACTCTCGCTTCTTTTCCCTCTTTATTCTTACCAGCACATACACAGCCTGTTCCACATGCGATTACAATACCGAATGGTTTTTTTGTTCCACCACGAAGCCCAGCCATCGAATCATTTCGAAAACATCGTGGTATATCCCCAAACATAGGCGTAAATATTTCATTTTCTAACATAACATAATCTTCTGGAATATCTGCCCCTGCTATTCCCATACCTATTCCGTTTATATCCGAAAGCGTTAATCCTGCTTCTGTTAATGCGGATGTTATGGCTTTATTTATTTCTTCTTTTGCTGATTCCACTCCATAAGCTTCATAATTCCCAGCTCCAGCTCTGCCAAAACCTAATATTTTTCCTGTTTCGTCTCCTATTAATACAAATGTTTTTGTGCCACCTGCATCGATACCTAAATAATACCTCATAGTTAATTCCTCTTATTTTTTAGTTGCTTTACACAAGAAACGCGCAGATACAAAATATTTTACCTGCGCGTAGTTATAATACTGAAAAACAATTCTTATTGGGGAGATTTTTGTAACTTTTCCAGGTCTGCTCTTGCCTGGTCCGCGGCAGGAGAAGTTGGATATTTTTCAATAACCTCTTTTAATAACTGTACTGCTTTCTCTGTTTGGCCTAATCTGGAATAGGCTACAGCCTCATTCTGTAAAGCAATGGGGACTTTACTATGGTTTGGAAAGTTATTCTTTAATGTCTCAAAATCTTGAATTGCGTCTTGATATCGATTTAGGTTAAACAAACATTTTGCTTTCCAGAACAAAGCGTTAGGAGTTGTCTCCTGAGTAGGAAACGTTTTAATGTGTTTGTCAAATCTTGCCAATGCTTCTTCATACTTTTCATTTGCAAAGAGATTTTGTGCCTCTTGATAGTCCTTTTGAGCATCTTGGACAGGCGGTGTCGTTGAAGTTGTTACAGGTTCTACAGTAGTGGGTGTCGCTGTTTTAGGTTGTGTCGTCTGTTGTTGCTGTTGAGCCTGAGGAGGTGGAGGAGGAGGCAATGTTTGAATTGGAGGTGCTTGTGCTGAACTTGGTGGTAAAATGTCTACATTTGCAACAACCTCTTTTGAAGGGCTTACTCCTGATGGAGGTGGAGTACCCCCTACAGATAGATTTAAATGACGATAAAGAGTGGATTTTAGTTCACTTAATTCTTTATTTAACTGATTTAACTTTATCTGATTTTCTTCTATTGTCGACTTCAAATCCTTCATTATTTGGTCATTATTCTCTAACTTTACAGAAAGGTCTGCAAATGTAGTATTAATTCCGTCAAACCCCTTGTCCAATTTAGTTACACGGCGGTGCATATCATAAATTACTGTTTCAACTTGCTTACCACCTGTAGTTCCGCATGATGTTGATAAATATAAAACAATGACAATTAGAGCATAAGATATACACCGCCATGTTGTATTCATAAATAATCTCCTAATATGTTTTTAATTATAAAACTTTTACTGGGCACGATTAAACTCTACACGACGATTTTTTGCCCATGCAGATTCATCATGTCCTGGGTCTGCTGGATATTCTTCACCATAACTAATTGTAACTAATCTTGATGCAGGGATACCTAACTTAATGAGATAGTCGCGAACCGCAAGTGCTCTACGTTCTCCCAAAGCAAGGTTATACTCTTGCGTTCCACGTTCATCACAATGTCCCGCTAATTGGATAATGACATTCGGCACTTGCTTAATTTTTTCCGCATTCTTTTGCAATGTTGCAATAGCGTCTGGTCTTAATGCAGAACTATCAAAATCAAAGTATACAGTTTCTAACCCGTATTTACTGCCAGGAGTAAACAATAAACTTTCAAGATCCAACTCAGGTTGTCCCTCTCCACTCGGTTTCTCAGCAGTCGGTGTTTCAATTCCTGTATCAATAGGAGGGGTCTTCTTATGTTTACAACCCATTGCAAAAACTAATGTTACCGCTAAAATTAATGTGATAATTGTGTAATAAACGTTGTTTTTAATCATGTGATAATCTCCTTTTGTTGTTTAGTTTATTTGGAAACAAATATAATTCTTTCCTCTTTACACAATCTTATTTTCTGAGGAAGGTATCATTATTATAGACTAAAATCGAATAGAAATACAAGTCTTTTAGTCTTTGTTATTTATAATCATATAAACGTTGAAAAAGTTTTAAAAAACAAAAAATTTTTTGTTTTGTGTTATTTAATTGAAGTTCGATAATATTATTCAGATTAAATTAAAAAAATAACATTGGAAAATTTTATGAGCAAAAGTATCCTCCAAATTGAAAATCTTTACCTGAAGTTCCATGATAAGGAAATTTTAAGAGGTATTAATATTGAGATATGGGAAGGCCATATCCATGCCATAATAGGTCCAAATGGTGCAGGGAAGTCAACTCTTGTTTCTACTATTATGGGTTTGCCTGGATACAATCCAGAAAAAGGAAAAATATTTTTTCTGGGAGAGGATATAACCAATACTCCTATTTATGATAGAGCCAAAAAAGGCTTAACATTGGCGTGGCAAGAACCTGCACGTTTTGAAGGTCTTTCCGTAAAGAAATTTATTCTAACAGGAGCAAAAAATAAATGTCATAAAAAAGCAGAAGAAGTCCTTGAAATGGTTGGATTAGAGCCAGGAAAATATCTTGACAGAGCGGTTGATAAAACATTAAGTGGCGGAGAAAGAAAAAGAATTGAATTGGCATCTATTATCGCTATGGAACCAAAACTTATTCTGCTTGACGAACCCGATTCAGGAATAGATATTGATGCATTACAAAAAATATTTACACTCTTACAACAATTAAAACAGCAAGGCATAACTGTGGCACTAATTACTCATAGCCTTTCTGTATTAAAACAGGCAGACCATGCATTCTTAATGTGTTGTGGTAAAGTCTTAGATAAAGGAAATGTAGATAGAATCGCTTCTTATTTCCAAAATAAATGTATTCCTTGTAATCATGGAAAATTACAAGATGAATCGATATAGATAATTCTAAAACTGAATATAGGTAGGAAATCCAAAATGACAAAGTCTGAATTAGTAATGGATATGTTAAAATCATTAGGAATAAATTTAAACCATGTATTTGCTGAAGATGTAGCTAAAATTCAGGTTCATCAAAATAAAGTTGTTGGTCTTCACCTTGTCCCCGGACTTAAAGTAACCGCAGATGAGTTAAGTGATGGGATTGAAGCACAAATTATTATTGAAAAAGGTAAAAAAATTGATAAACCAATTCATATTTGCTTTGGGGTTCTACCCGAGGAAGGACTACAACGTGTAAAATTACATATTTGTGCTGAAGAAGATTCAAAAGCAATGATTCTTGCTCATTGTACGTTCCCAAATGCTCGTAAAGTAAAACATATGATGGAAGCGGATATAGAAATCCAACCCAATGCCAGATATGCCTATTTCGAACGGCATATCCATGGTCCCGAAGGTGGTGTCAATGTTCTACCTAATGCAAAAATTTGTGTAGGTGAAAAAGCAGAATTCTCCACAGAATTCGAATTAATTAAAGGTTCCGCTGGAAATATTGAATTTAATTATGAAGTGACTGGAAAAGCACATAGCAAAACTGAAATGACGGCCAGAATTTCTGGCTCTCATCAAGATACAATTAAATTGCACGAAACAGCTTATTTGATGGGGGAACATTCCGCTGGTGTGATTGTGTCTCATATCGCATTAAGACACCAGGCAAAAGCTGAAGTTGAAAATACCTTAGTGGCAGAAGGACCTTATTCACGAGGACATGTAGATTGCAAAGAAATTGTTGTAGGTGACTCTTGGGCAAAGGCTGTTCCTATTGTATTAGTAAAACATCCCACCGCACATGTTACACATGAAGCGGCAATTGGCAGTGTGGATGCTAAACAATTAGTAACTCTAATGGCACATGGACTAAATGAAGAAGAAGCAACAGATGTTATTATTGATGGATTGTTAAATAAAAAACAGTCCTGGCAAAAAATACTGAGTGAAAATATATAACGTTTATTTCTTCTGCTGTCTCTAAATTTGTTACCCCAAAAAATAAGTGCCGGGAGAGGGAGTCGAACCCTCACGAGGGGTAAGCCTCGTCGGATTTTGAGTCCGATGCGTCTGCCAATTTCGCCATCCCGGCATTAATTTGTCTAATTATAGAAAAAATAAAAATAAATTTCAAATTTTATATAAAAACACCTTCTTTAAAGTAGTATTATAGATATTTATAGAATTGTATATGTTATTATATATATTTATATATTTTTACATAATAATATATATTTTATTATAGCATTATTCATAATAATATATCTGTTTTTAATCTATGTGCTAAAAAAAATTTTAAAAAAGGACTTGACGTTTTAGGGGCTTTTATGGTAGAATAATTTTATAAAATTAAATAATACAACCTTCAGGGCAGGGTGAAATTCCCGACCGGCGGTGATAGCCCGCGAGCAGAAATGCAGATTCGGTGAGACTCCGAAGCCGACGGTATAGTCCGGATGAAAGAAGCGTTGTTAAAAAAATGAATACTGATTAGTCGCAATGGGAATTCTTTGCAGCGGCCATTTGCGGCTTTTTCCAGAAGCCCTGATAGGTTTATCCTATCAGGGCTTTTTCGTTAATCGGTAATTGAAGAAAGAAGTATATATCTATGATAGCAACAGAGATAAATAAAGACTATTACTATATGCAAAAAGCATTAGAACTTGCGGAAAGAGCAAGAGGAGCTACCTCTCCAAATCCGATGGTAGGTTGTGTTATAGTAAAGAATGGTAAAATTATTGGTGAAGGGTACCATAAAAAAGCAGGGGATGCTCATGCGGAAATTGTAGCATTAAATAGTGCAAAAGAAGATACGAAACACTCTACCTTCTATATAACCCTTGAACCATGCAATCATTATGGTAAGACACCTCCATGTGCTCCGAGTATTGTAGAAGCCCGTCCTCATAGAGTGGTTATTGCAATGAAAGACCCTAATCCTCTTGTTGCGGGCAAAGGCATTGAACTACTTAAAAGTTCAGGAATTGAGGTAGAAGTAGGTATATTAGAAGAATCTGCCCGAAAATTAAATGAGATATATATCAAGTACATAACTGATAAGGTTCCTTTTGTTATAGCAAAATGGGCAATGACAATGGACGGTAAAATTGCCACAGTGACAGGAGATTCAAAATATATAAGCTGTGCAGAATCATTGAAGAAGACACATGAAATAAGAAACAGTGTCGATGCCATCTTGGTTGGTGGACATACTGTTCTTAGGGATAATCCATCATTAACCGTTCGTTTTTGTGACGTAAAACATAAATCCCCAATTCGAATTATCTTGGATACGAAAGAAGGATTGCGGGATAACTTATTTGTTCTTACAGATAAAAAAGCACCAACTTGGATTATTACTCCCTATAACCGCGAGTATGTCAATGCAGATAAAACTATAAAAATTACTAATGAAGAAGATAAATTAGTTTCACTTACAGGATTAATAAAAGAACTGGGAAAATATGAGATTACATCGTTACTTATTGAAGGTGGAGGGAAAACGTTGTCATCAGCATTCTCTGAGGGAATAATAGACAAAATATATTGCTTTATTTGTCCTCATATCTTTGGTGGAGCAGAGGCTATTACCCCTGTTATGGGGCGAGGAATTGCTAAAAATGTAGATGAATCTATTAAATTAAAAATAGAGAAGACAACTCATATAGGCACAGATATTTGCATTGAGGCTTATGTTATAAAACAAAAAGGTGTTTCTTAAATGTTTACAGGAATTATTGAAGAAATAGGAACTATTGTAAAACAAACAAATGAGAAGATAACTATTGAAGCGAAGAAAATCCTTTCTGATGTGTCAATAGGTGCAAGTATCGCAGTAAATGGAGTTTGTCTTACCGTTACTGAGTATACTTCCACAGCATTTTCAGCCCAACTTTCACCTGAAACAAGGAAAAGAACAACATTATCTAATCTTTATATCCATCAGAAAGTTAATTTAGAACGTGCTATGAGTATAAACAGTCGTTTTGGTGGCCATATTGTACTGGGTCACGTAGATGGTATTGGTACCGTCCAAAAAGTTGTAGACCAGGGAGATTTTTCACTATGGTATTTTAAAGTTCCTGAGAATTTAACAAAATATATTATCCCTAAGGGGTCAATTGCTGTTGATGGTATAAGTCTAACAGTGGTTGAACTTTTGCAAGATACTTTCTCAGTAGCGATAATCCCTTCAACAAAATTAAATACCAATTTACAATTTTTATCGTCCGGTGATAAAGTCAACTTAGAAACCGATATTATCGGAAAATATATTGAGAAACTCTTAACCCCATATCGTTCTCAATCGAACATTTCTGAAAGTTTCCTAAAAGAACATGGTTTTATATAACAACAATAAAACATATAAAAGGTAATAAACATGCTATCACCCTTAGAAGACATTATCAAAGACTTACAAGAAGGAAAAATGATAATTCTTATCGACGATGAAGACCGTGAGAATGAAGGTGACCTGGTTATGGCAGCCGAAAAAGTAACACCAGAAGCCATCAATTTTATGGCAAAATACGGGAGAGGGCTGATTTGTGTCCCTATGTTGCGGGAACGACTTATAGAATTGGACTTGCCACCTATGACTACCAATAACACATCCCCATTTTCTACAGCATTTCATATATCGTTTGACTCTGCCCATGGTATTACAACGGGAATTAGTGCTTATGACCGTGCTTATAGTATTCGACTGGTAGCAAACCCATCTACGAAAGCAGAAGATTTAGTTCGACCAGGACATCTTTTCCCATTGTGTGCGAAGGAAGGGGGTGTCCTTGTTCGTGCAGGACAAACAGAAGGCTCTATTGACCTGTTAAAAATGGCAGGAATGACCCCTGTGTCTGTAATTTGTGAAATTATGAAGGATGACGGTACGATGGCACGTTTACCTGACCTTGAAAGATTTGCGGAAGAGCATGGTTTAAAGATTTGCTCAATTGAACAAATTATCCGATACCGTCGTGCTAACGAAAAATTAATTCAACGGGTCGCTGAAGCAAAACTACCAACTCTTTACGGAAACTTTAAGATTATAATTTATGAAAGCAAGATAGATACATATCAACATATTGCTCTGGTAAAAGGTGATGTGTCAACAGGTGAACCTGTTTTAGTGCGAGTCCATTCAGAGTGTTTTACAGGTGATGTATTGGGCTCCTTGAGGTGTGATTGCAGAAGCCAATTGCAAGAAGCAATGAAAATGATTGAAAAAGAGGGGAGAGGGGTTATCGTTTATATGCGACAAGAAGGACGTGGAATAGGTTTGGCAAACAAAATTAAAGCGTATGCGTTGCAAGACCAAGGTTTAGACACTGTAGAAGCAAATAAACATCTTGGTTTTGACCCTGACCCAAGAGAGTATGGACTTGGTGCTCAAATTTTAGCAGATTTGGGTGTAAAAGAAATGAAACTTATAACAAATAACCCAATCAAAAGAGCAGGTTTAGAAGGATATAACTTAAAAGTTGTTGAACGTGTCCCTCTTGTAATACCTCCAAATGAGTATAATAAAGAGTATCTCATGACGAAAAAAGAAAAGTTAGGACATATTCTATAAAAACAAATAAAATAAACTTAAAAGGAAAAAATATGAATGAAGAACATGACTTAAAAGTTGTCGCTCGGTGCACGACAGACACTGAAGCAGAATTAATTATTAATCTACTCAATGAAAATGGGATAGAGGCATTTATAGACTCAAACCTCCCTCATTCTGTCTGGCCTGTGGTTGATGATGCGTTAGTAGTTGTTCGTGATACGGATTTTGAACAGGCAAAACAAATTATTGCGGAATATCAAGAAAACGAAACAATAGATATAGATGATGAAAATAAAGATAATCACATCAATGAAAAAGGAGAATAAACATGCCTAAGATTATCCAAGGTAATTTAATTCCCAAGAACAAAAAATTTGGTATTGTAGCATCTCGTTTTAACGAGTTTATTGTTCAAAAATTGTTAGACGGAGCTCTGGATGTCTTAAAACGTCACGGTATTTCTGATGAAGACATTACAGTCGTTTGGGTGCCTGGGTCATTTGAAATACCAGTAATCACTAAGAAAATGGCTCAAATAGGTAAATTTGATGCGATTATCGCATTGGGTTGTGTTATTCGTGGAGGCACACCACACTTTGAATACATTGCAGCAGAAACTACTAAAGGGATAGGACAGGTCTCTTTAGATACAGGAATACCCGTAATTTTTGGGGTACTAACCACAGATAGTATTGAACAAGCCATCGAAAGAGCAGGTACAAAAGCTGGGAATAAAGGAGCCCATTCCGCTTTAGCAGCCCTTGAAATGGTTTCACTAATGGAGCAGTTAAATTCATGCTAATCGTAAAACAGAGGCGAAAAGCAAGAATTGCAGCTCTACAATTCCTGTTCAGTTTAGAATTTCATCCGCTTGAAGGAGAAGAGGAACTTAAATATTTTTGGAAACATAACCCAAATAACAAAACTGCCCGTGTCTATGCTGAAAAAATAATTAAAGGTGTTCTAAATAACAAAGAACAGATCGATGAAATTATAAAAGAAGCACTGGAAAAATGGTCATTAGACAGGGTTGGATATATCGAACGTGTTATCGTAAGAATTGCAACATACGAAGGTGGAATAGAGAAGTGTGTTTCCCCTAAAACAGCCATTTCTGAAGCAATTGAACTTGCTCGTATGTTTGGGAGCGAAGATGCTCCAAAATTTGTAAATGGTGTCTTAGATAGGCTATTTCAATCACAAGGATGGTTGAAAAAAAAGGAAGTAAAAGAATAATAAAATTAACCACCTACTTGTGGAGTTATTTCACACTTAGGGAGAGCAGACCTTAACTGTAAGAGCCCTTCATTTGAAATCCCTGTATTTGCCAAATGTAGCCGTTTTAAGTTTTTCATATTCCGTATTCTACCAATACTGAGATTTGTAATCTTCGCCTGCTGAATCCATAAATCTTCTATCAGTGGAAATGAATCAAAGACCTCAAACCCTTTGTCTGTTATGTTAGTACTGTAAAGTTTTACCTCCCTTAAATTCCTCAAATTTTTGAGTTTCAAAAAGCCATTATCTGTAATGCTTGTTTGGACAAGTTGCAAACTCTTTAATCCAGTCAAATGAGCAATATAACCAATTTTTTCATCATTTACTCCATATCCCACCATAGATATTGCTTGTAGGTCATTAGGATTTAGATTCGATAGCCATGGTATTTCTTTTACACTATCGATTTCCATCTGTAGTTTAACTTCTGTATTCTTAGGTATACTGATAGTCCCCTTGGCATCAGTAAACGGTTTCCACTCTGTCTGGGTTTGCCCCCACGGCCGTGTTAAAATACGTCCTAATGACCTGTTTTCTGGAAATTGAATCGTTCGCTCGGGCAAAGGTGTGTCTTCAGGTAAATCTTCAACGATATTTTTGCAAATGATATTCAAATTGGGATATGCCTCTTTTATTTTGTTTAATTTCCCTTCATATACATCATTGTCAATATAAATGGCTGAGAATTTTTGGTTTGATAACCATGTCCAAATTTCCTCTTGTTGTGGGAGAATTTCAAGTGTTAACGTATTAATTTTATTTAATGTGTCTTGATTCACTTCCTTAAGCCGTGGGAGTAACTCATCACTTGTTCTCAATTGAATAATCCATTGAGATTCGATTTCAAATTTTCCTTTTGCTTCACCTAAATATTTCCATTTTGTTTTGTCAGGTTCATTTTCTAATTGATAATACAAAGTCCCCAAGGGAATGTTTGTTGAAAATATCAATAATCCTTTTTCAACGTTTGGAGGAGTTGCAGGTTTTGCTTCCTCCTTAACTTCAACTTTTGTTTGTTCTTGAGGAGGTGATGGGGGAATAGTCGGTTGGGCTGGTTCATCTTTTGTAGTAGAAACATTCGTATTTCCTTGTGTAGTTGTTTCTGTTGTAGGTATGGGTTTTTCTGCGGGACTTCTAAGGAAATAAAAACCGATTCCGCCTATAAGAGCAACAACTACTATCAAAACACCTATAATGGGAATTAGAAAAGTATTTCTACCTGTTTTTATAGGTACACTGATGCTAATACCCGCAGGTATAGCGTCTGGAATATCTTCTAAACTACTCGGTTCAGGTTTCATTATTTTAGAAGGAGTTTCGTTTATATCAGGTGTAGAATAAAGTTGTCGTTGTTTTAATTGTTCTAATTCCTGTCGTAATGCTTGTCTTGAAGTTAGCAACATGGAGGTTTGAGCACGAAGAGCCTCCATCTCACTCATTAATTCTTCTAATTGTTTTTCTTTTTTCAATTTCTCTTCATTAATTCGTGCAATTTCTTGTTCTCGTTCTGATAAGGTATGTTGTAGAGAGTTAAGCTGTTCCTTTGCCTTTTCTAATTCGACATTCTTTTCATTCTCTCTATTTTTTAATGACTGAATTTCCTGCTCAAGGATTTCCTGATGTGTCTGTGCTGAATGTGTTTTTTGATGTAAAGAAACTAATTCCTCTTGTAGTTTTGCAAGGAGTGCCTCTTTTTCTGTTCGCTTCTTTATTTCCTCTTTAATAGCATTTTCTTTCTCATTCAGTGAGTCAGATAACTGTTGTAATTTGTCTTGTAACTCAATAAATTCTTTTTCCTTTGATGAGAGTTTCCTTCGGAATAACGTCAGTTCTTCTTCAATTTTATTTTCAGAATTTGTTGCCTCATGTGCTTTTTCTCGAACCGCATTTAATTCTTCTTGTAATTTCAGAATTTGTGCAATATATTGTTCCTGAGCTCGTTGTGATTCCTGAACAGCAATTTCCCTTACTCTTAGTTCTTCCTGTAATTCTTTAACTTTATTTTGTGCTTCTGCCAACGCATTGGTTTTTTCTTGCTCCCCTTGTCGAAGAAGTTCTAATTCTTGAACCATCATCTGTTCTGTTTTTGTATAATGGTCTGCTTTAGAACGAAGTTGTTCCAATTCTTGCTGTATCTGTTGAAGATTTTCAGCAGTCATCATACTCCGTTTTTCAGCGTTTTGAAGAAGAGCCTCTCGTTCTGCCAACATTTGTTGAACTTTTTCTAATTCACCCCGTGTTGTGTCCAAAGCCTCTTCTTTTTTATGTGTTGTTTGTCGTAATAATTCTATTTCCTTTTGAAGTTGTTGTTCCGCTTCCAATGCCTGTTTAGCCTGAGATTGGGTCAAACGCATCTCTTCGCGAAGTCGTTCCGCTTCCTTTTTATTCTCTAATGATTGCTGTTCTAATTTTTGAACCAGCTGTTCTTTTTCCTGTAATTGTTGCTGTAGTTGTTGGAGTGCTCCTCGAGTTTGTTCCAATTCCTTCGATTTTTCCTGCTCTACCTTACGTAATTCATTTATTTGTTCTTGCAGCTCAGCATGAGATTTTTCCGCATCTTTGGCTTGTTCATGAAGTTTGCCTAATTCTTGTTGTAAGGATTGAACCTGTTTTTCTCGTTCTTTCTTTTCAATTTCCAGTGACGCAATTTCAGCCTCACGAGATTTTAATGTTGCCTTTAGTTCTTGTAGTTGATTTTGTGCTTTTTGTAAGGCTTCCTCCTTATTTCGGCTTAATTCTTGAAGTTGTTTTAACTCTGCAAGCAAGTTTGCATGAGATTGTGCAGTTTCTTCCGCTTTCTGATGAAGAGTGTTTAATTCTGATTCCATCAATGCTATTGTCTTTTCACGCTGTGCACGTTCTAAAGCCGCATTCTGAACCTCCTGCTCTTTATCCTCCAATGATTTCTTTAGATTTTTAAGTTCCTCTTGTGCCCTCATCAACTCTTCATTTTTCTTTTGTTCCTGCTCCTTTAACCGTTCTAATTCCTTCGCTAATGCCTTACGTACTGCCTCCGCTTCTTCCGATTTCTCTTCAAGGTGAATTAATTGACTTTTTAATTCCCTAATTTGTTGTTGTAGTATAACCTTTTCATCAACCTCCTTTTTTTGTTTATCAATCTCTTCTTTAATTTGATCTAAACGACTTTTGTAATTTGCAATTAATTCACGGAAATATTTCCGTTCCTCTTCATCATAGTGGGCATTAAACCAAGATATCCTCTCTTCAAAGTCCGCAATTAATATCTCTAATTCTTTAATTAATGTCGATACTTCATCCCAGTTTTCAATGGCTAACGCTATTTCCGATTTCAGTAAAAGGACATTGATAAAATTATTAAATTCGGATGGAAGATTATTTATGATTTCATTGGCACGATAAAAATCATGACGGATGAGTAATTCATTAGCTCTTTTTACGGTTGATTCTAATTCTTCTAAAAGCATTGAACATTCCTTTTGTTATGTCAATCATATAATTATTATTAATATAATATTTTGTCAATAATATTCTCAAAAATTTTGTTTTCTTATATCAATAGTGTATCATATATGTACTTAAAAATTGAATAAAATAGTTTAAATTAAATATTCTATGTTGTATAATGTATAATGAACTATATAAAATAAATAAAATTCCATCACCGGGAATGAATAGGTGAGTGAACAACCTTACGAAATAATAACGTGTAAGTGTGGGCAGAGAATGCGGGTTCCTACTTCTGCTCAAGGTAAAGCTTTTAAATGTGTTCGTTGTGGTAATATTGTTTTTTATGGTCAAACGCCAGAGAGTACAAGCCAACCTGGCTTTAGTGTATCTAAAAGTGTATCAACAGGAGAATTTACTGGAAATTTATCTCAATGGTTAATTAGTTCAGGAATTGTTACTCCTGAAGATATGGAAGAGGCGTTAGATATTCAGAAAAAACAGGGAGGGTATTTATTAAAGATTTTATATCAAAATTCAAAATTGCCAGAAGAAATGTTATTTGAAATACTATCCCGTACTTCAGGTGTTCCCAAGATAGACATTCTCCGTATATTTATTGACAAAGAAATTGTAGATTTAGTTCCCAAAAAATTGTGTGAAGATAGGTTTGTTTTTCCCGTTGATCGTTTAGGAAGAAATTTGACCTTAGCAATGGCATGCCCTATAGATAAAGAGACAATTTTTTTAGTAGAGCAATTAACTCAACTTAGAATAAAACCGACATTAGCAAAAGTTAGTGAGATAGAGGAAACAATAAAGAAATATCATAAAGAGAATGTTACAAACATACCATTGTCAATGCCACAAGGTTCTGTATCAGGTGCAGGAATTAAAGAAAGCAAGATAATAAAAACAAAACCGTCTGTAACTGAATCGCAACCAGCATCAGTTCTACAATTTCCAGAAGAAACAGCAGATAGAGAAAGAAAATTTGTAGAGCCTGTTTTAGACACCTTAGAATATCTTCCGTTCCCTCCGACGGCTGAACTTGCTTTGAGTATGGTTTTGGAAGATTCAGAACCAAATTTGGATGATTTATGCTCCATCTTTTTAGATGACCCATCATTAGCGACCGCTTTACTACGTTGGGTAAATAATCCTGTCATTGCCGAAGAAAAGAAAATTGGTAATATTTGGACAGCAGTAGCATTATTAGGACCTTATGGCGTACAAATTATGTTGAACCATATGAAAGAAGCACACCAACCTATTTCCGAGTATCCTGTGCTTCCAATTAGTGGTAGGTCTAAACTCTGTGCTAAACTTGCAGAAGAATTGGCAAAAAGTTGTCAGAAGGTAAATCCATCCCTTGCATATACTACCGCATTGATTCATCAAATAGGAGCCATTGTGTTATATATCGTAGGGCAGGAAGAGTATAAAAGGCTTATGCGAGATGCACTTCCCGAAATACGAATAAGACGTGAAATGGAATATTTTACTATTAACCACGCAGTTGCCTCATCCCTTTTAGCCAACCGTTGGAAGTTTCCAGAAATTATAGTTCATGCGTTATGTCATTACTTAGAACCATTTAAAGCTCCAGGTAAAGCAAAGGACTTAGCCCATATCCTATTTGTTGCATCTATCGCAGGCTTACATAGTGAAGAATCAGTCCGAGATGAAATAATTCAACAAGCATTAAAATTAAGAGAAAAAAGCATCCAATATCTTGGACTCGATGTTAGGGCGGTCGTTAAATCCTTAGGCTAAATTAATTAACAAAATTGTGTTTACCTACCCTATATATTATTCTACGTATTATTTTGTAAGTATCGCCTGAGTAAGGAAGGACATCCATCACACCCTGTATTTACCTTATGAATAGATTCTTCTACACGGTGAGGGAGGTTCGGGTCTTCAACAATTTCACAAAACGTGCGTTCATGTATATTGCCCAGGCGATATTCTTTCTTTCCTGCAACTAACCCACATGTATAAATAGTTCCTGTATCATCCACATATAAAAGTTTTGAAGCACCTTCACAATTGGGTTTATCACCGTATTCCTGAGGGTCTGCAATCCCTAAATGAAACCCCAAATCCTTTAACTTCTTAAATTTTTCAAATACCTTCTTTTTAACAAAAATTTGTGTTAGTTCTTTTCTGAGACTTTTGAGAGTAGAAATTTCGTTCTCCGTAATCTCTTGCCTGCACAAAAACAATCCTACTTTGAGATTATGTGTGTCTTGTGCCCATTGACATATTTCAATGGCCTCTTTCATTTTATCTAATGGAGTATCGACAGTAAGTACTAACCATGTTGCTCCTCCTGCTACCGCTTCATCAACAACATTCAACCAATCCTCTAATGATAGTCCACATGTTTGGCTATTGTTTCTTTGCGATCTAATACCTGCTCCAGAAACCCGCAACCAGAGATATGAAATATCCTTGGGAGCCGTTTCGACTAATTTAGAACATCTTCTGACTTTTTTTAACAAGCTTTTTGGAAAGCCGACTAATTCCAGTGTGATATCCAAATTTTTTGGAGGTCTATTTCTTTGACTCATATCCGATAACTTTAACTCCTTTGTTTTAATCTTATTTTGTTCACACAAGCATTGAACAAAAATATTATATAAATAATTCCAAAAAATAGAATTCGAAATAAAAAATGTTTATTATTTATAATAACTCAATTTTATTAATACCTATTATATAAAAAAACGATGATAAGGAAACAATAGAATATGAAAATAGAAAAAGAAGCAATTCTTGCTCTCGAAGATGGGTCTATTTTTATAGGTCGTTCGGTTGGTAGCGAAGGTGAAACCACAGGTGAACTCGTCTTTAACACAAGTATGACAGGTTATCAAGAGATACTTACAGACCCTTCTTATGCAGGACAGATAATAACAATGACATATACACATATAGGAAATTATGGTTGTAATCCTGAAGATGTAGAGTCCCGAACTGTTTTTGCACGTGGTTTTGTAATGCGTGAATGCTGTTTTAATCCAAGTTCATGGCGGGCTACGATGTCACTACCAGAATTCTTCAGGAAATATAATGTCGTTGCTATTGACCAGGTAGATACACGTAAAATTACAAGAATATTGAGAACAAAAGGCAATCAAAAGGCAATTATAAGCACAGTCGACTTAAATCCAGATTCGCTTATTCAAAAGGCAAAAAATGCCCCTGATATGGCTGGAAGTGATTATGTAAAAGAAGCAACGATTACTCAACCTTATGAATGGGAACCACCTGAACATCCTAAATACCGCGTTGTTGTTATGGATTTCGGAGTTAAATATAACATTTTAAGATTGCTAAGAGACCATAATTGCATTGTAGTTGTTGTTCCATCGACCACACCAGTTGAACAGATACTTAACTACCAACCCGACGGCGTTGTATTGTCAAATGGTCCTGGAGACCCCTCTGCCTTGACATATATATATCCGATTGTCCAAAAACTTATTGAGAAAAACATCCCTATAATGGGGATTTGCTTAGGCCATCAAATTATCGGACATGCATTAGGCGGCAAAACCTTTAAACTTAAATTTGGACATCGAGGTGCTAATCAACCAGTTATGAATATGGAAAATAGAAGGGTGGAGATTACATCTCAGAATCATGGTTTTGCGGTAGACCCTGATTCTTTAGATTTAAATAAAGTTGTGATTTCTCATGTGCATCTTAATGATATGACCTGTTCTGGACTTTCACATAAAGAATTACCTGTCTTTAGTGTCCAGTACCATCCCGAAGCATCACCAGGACCGCATGATAGTCGCTATTTGTTCCAAACGTTTACCAAACTCATGGATGAATACAAAGAGAAACGTAACTATGGAAAATCATCCCCACCTTTAGAAACAATGAGTGCCTCGTAATCACTTTATTTGCTTAGTCAGTCAAAGGAACAAATAAATACCCTGAATAACCACAGATAAGATAAACTCCTTTTGTCCCAATCCTGAATTTCATCGGGTAAGAAGGTAGAGCAGTAAGAGTATTTAATTCAGGTTGTATATTATACCCTGTGTTCATTGTTAGCATTGATGCACCATCAATCAAAAGATAAATTTGCTTGTCATTTATACTGAGGAAATCACCCCATACATCACCTATCTCTGTTTTTGTCCTATGTGTAAATGTACCATCAGCTTCTATATCCATTTTTTCTAACACAAGTGTATTATTCGATATTAAGGAAAGTAGATAAGGAGGCTGAATTTTGAGGGTTGCCCACGAGTATGTCATTTTTACTGAATCGATAATGGAAACAGGTTCATTTTCTTCCCAAACAATGCTACGAATCCATAGCTCATAGTTATAGTAATAATCCATCTCTTGTCCATACTGCCAATCTTTCAAGAAAAGAATATTCCCCGTTTCATTTGAAGATGCAAATATGCCAGGAACGTTTTTCGTCTCGCTTACCGCTAATGTCTTCAGATTTATTTCAGTGAGGTAGTAAGCGATTACAGGATAATAATTATCAATATATGTAATATCCTTAATATATTTCTGAGTTGTTAGAAAGAGTTTTCCTCCTCCTTCGGATAGTGAAACGACATTATTGTAGCCAATGCCTACTGTTTTGAATTCCTCTATATTTTGAAGTGGTATTACAGCAAATCCTTCATAAGGTTGAATTTCATTGCCTAAAATAATGTCATATACATTACCCCAACCTCTAAGAATTAAGGTATCTCCACAAATCATTACTGGTTTGTTTTCGGAAGAGGGATACCACCGATAATAATACCGCATAATTGATTTTCCTGCATTAGACATTACCTCCATTGCAGGAACTCCACTTCTCGAATCCTCAACAAGCACTTCAGGTATGTAATCACATCCTAAACACCAATTTCTATACCAGGAATAATACGGAACCAAGTTTATTTTTATATCTTTTTGTATAGCCAGCGTATTCTCTTCATTTTTCTGAATAGATACCAAACGATAATATGATTCATATTCATAATTTTCTTTGTAATTCCATTCATTAAGTATCAAGAGAATATTGTTATCTTGTTTGAATGAATCTATTAATTGTCCAGCTGTTGTTATGGGAATAGAATCAATCACATTAAAGTCATCTACTAAACGGATTTCTATGGTCTGGTTTTCATTGTGTTGAACTATCTCAATACGTGCTTCACTATCTCCATCTTCAAGAACATCCGCTACATATTCTGCAAGTGTAATTAGAGTAGGTGTCAATTCAGGTGCATTTGTCTTATCACACTTTATTTCATGGATAAAGTCAGAGGTAATGGCATAATAATAATCACTATACTCAATAGTTCTTGATACCTGTCCTTTCATCTCTACAGCACCTAAAGGCACTAATTTTCTTGATTCCACATCCCAACGAATAAATTGCAATTGCTCCTTATATTCATTTCCATTCCACCCGCTAAAAGGAACAACTATCAAATCATCAAAAATTCGAAATGCCTTCACATCGTTAAAAGCAGAAGACCATACCCAACCCTCACCAATAGATACTACTGAGACTTCCTGTGGAACTTTGGGGTCAGAAACATCAAACCAACTTACCTTGACACGACGTTGCCCGTCAGTATCATCTACGCCTAATCCAATAAGCTGATTGCCAATAGGTTCAATGTATGTAGACCATCCAGGAACTTTTAATTGTCCTTTAACCTGTGGATTAGTTGGGTCTGAAATATCTACTACAAAAAGTGGATCAATAGTAAAGTAGGTAACAAGATATGCCAATGGACCCGCAAAACGTGTCGCATACAAAGTTTCACCTTGTGCATCGGGTATTGTAATTTGGGATGTTTGTACTATATTTGTTGGGTCAGAAATATTAAAAATAGTTAAGTATGTATGTCTTTCTGGCCAAGATGTATTAGAGACAACCCGCAAATAACCATCCCATTCATCTAACTTAAATCTATCTACAATGTTCCCTGGTACATCTACTGGTTTGTAATTTAAAATTTCCCCATTTGGGTCTGTAATGTCTATGTATGTAATTTGTGTGTTATTACTTTCCCAAAGTGGTGCGGCAACATATATAGCATTAACAGATGCTTGAATTACTGTGCCATAGCCTGGAAATTGTATTTGGTCTGTGATGGTCGGATTATTTATTTGTGTCAAATCTACACTGGTAATCCAGCACGTACTCCCTGAATTTACAGTCCAGTCAGAAGTTGTGGGACTCTCTGTTCCACTTCCAATCTCACTTTCCTCCCCTCTTTCTTCCATTGCTACATAATAATATTGGTAATTTGATGTTACTGCGTATAAAATATTTCCTAACATTCGGCTATCAATAAAATCACCAGGTAATGATAAAGAAGATTCGACAGACGGTTTTTCAATATCTTGAATATTTACAATATATAATTGAGAGCCAGTAGTTTTTTTAACGACACCATTTTCAATAGTGTGACGAATGGTATAACCAATAAGGACATAAGCACGACCATCTTTAATATACAAATCTCTGGGGTAGCCATAAATAGGAACATTTGAAACAACAGATTTCTCGTTTAAATCAACAATCGTAAGACCACGATATTGATTTAGCACAAACAGATAATTATCTCTCATTCTAAATACATCAGGCTCAACTAATTCCCTTGTTGTAGGGCTACTACCCCCTTCTGTTCCATTCTCTTCTGATTCATCTACAGATGTCGGTTTATTTCCATAGTCTACTTCTGTATCACGAGTATTGTATAGTAATGCACTTGTAAATTTTGTAGTACTATTATTTTCTCCTTCACTTGCCCCTTCGCCTTCTACTACACCTTCTTGAGCCCCTTCGGTTGTTCCTTCGGAGCTTGGCTGTCCTTCTTTTGTTTCTTCTTGCTGTCCTTCTGTTGCACCTTCTGTTGCTCCTTCAGAAGTTGTTGGATTTCCTAAATATTGGGAATTCCCAGATTCTGATGGGATATTACTGTTGGGTTTACTTGTGTTATTACAAGAAACGACCAAAACTACCATGAATAAAACCAAACTATAAATAAAATATTTATTTCTCATATATTTATCCTTATCGTTAAATATCTCTTTATTAATTATCTAACCACATTTATATATTATACACTTATCACGGAAAAATGTAAACAAAAATATAGTTGAATATTTAAAATTTAAAAATTGTGAATGTAGGTCTATTTGTATTAATATTATATACCTTCTTGTGAATGTAAGTATTTCCAAAAAAACTATTCAATATAAATTAAGAAGGAGTTTTATCCATGAAAGAAAAAAACAAAAAGGAAGTCAGTCGTAGAGATTTTATTGAAAAAACAGCAAAAATTACCGCAGGATTAGCGGTAGGTTCTACATTAACAAAAGTAGCCAATGCTCAGGTATATAAGTCCATTCTTCCATCAAAGGTATTAGGTGCAAACGAAAAAATTCGAACAGGACACATTGGTACAGGAGGTATGGGACGTTCTAATCTCGGTTTCGTCCTACAACGAGACGATATTCAGCCGATTGCGTTATGCGATTTATATCCAAAGAATCTTGAACGTGGTGCACAAATGGTTCGACAAAAATTTTCAGATTTTACAATGCACCACGATTTCCGAGAAGTTATTGATAACAAAGATGTTGATGCTGTTGTGATAGCTACTCCAGACCATTGGCATTGCCTTTGCGTTTTATATTCTGCCGATGCAAAGAAACATATTTATTGTGAAAAACCATTGTCAACAACTATTCAAGAAGGTCGAAAAATGGTTGAGGCTGTCCGCAGAAATGGTGTAATTTTTCAAGGTGGAACAATGCAACGAAGTGGAGAACATTTTAAAGAAGCGGTAGAGTTAGTAAAAAGTGGTTATATTGGTAAAGTTGCCCATGTAGAAACATTTAACCACGAAGATAAACCCATCGAAGGAATCGGCTTGGGAGATGACGACCGTGCTAAATGGGAAAAAGAAGGCTTAGATTGGGATTTCCATCAAGGATGGGTTGAGCATCGTCCATTTAATACCAATCGTTGGATTTATCATTTCCGCTGGTTCCTTGAATATTCTGGCGGTAAAATCACCGATTGGGGTGCACATCTAATTGACATTGCTTTGTGGGGTATGGGCGAAGAAAAACAACCTAAATCTGTCAGTGCCATCGGTGGAAAATATGTTTTGACTGATAACAGGACAACACCGGATACCCTTGAAGCGGTATGGGAATTTGATGATTATATCCTTACATTCTCAAATCGTGTATACAACCAATATCTACCTAAAGGATATTCTGACCATGGTATTTTATTCCATGGAACATTGGGTACTCTTAAAGTTGACCGTGGTGGTTACGAAGTTTTTCCTGTGCCTAATAACGATGGTTGTGAGCCCAAGAAATCAGGACCATCTCAATTAAATGAACCACATTGGCAAAACTTTGTAGATTCCATTCGTGAACATAAAGACCCCATTGTTACTGTCGAAACACTTCATAACACAACTCGTGTTTGCCATATGGGAACATGTGCTTATGTCGCAGGTGCAAGATTGAGATGGGACCCTGTAAATGAGAGATTTATAGGTGATGATGACGCCACCAAGAAGGCAAATGAATGGGCTTACCGTCCTTACCTGAATGGATGGAGTTTAACACCTCCCTACGATAGACAACAAAAAGCATAAAATATAATATTTTTGTCCTACACGTCCGACATGTCCGCCCCGTCTGATAGTTTTAAAGTTCAAAAAATTATTCTACTTCTGGAAGAAACGTAGGAGAAATTACAACCCCTTTCGGGAGAGTTGAGGTTCTGTCATAATATAAAATTTTTCCACAACAAAACGTGTATTTCACTTTACCGCACAATTTCATCCCGATAAAAGGTGAATTAGAACTTTTAGAGTAAAAACAGCTATTTGTTACAACCCATTCTTCATTCGGGTCAAAGATGGTAATATCTGCTGGGGAACCAATAGATAGACTCCCCGCATTTATCTTTATTATCCCAGCAGGATTTTTTGTTAGTAATCGTATAGCATGTTCCATTGATATATGCCCACCTTTTACAAGACCTGTAATTACACAGCCTAATAAAGTTTCAAGCCCAATAACCCCAAAAGGAGCCTCTTGAAAAGGAACATTCTTCTCAGTACTTGTATGGGGTGCGTGGTCTGTAGCGATACAATCAATGGTTCCATCCTTTAACCCTTCAATAATTGCCTCAACATCCGACTTATCCCGTAATGGTGGGTTCATTTTCATATTTGTATTATAATTTTCCAGATTTTCTTCTGTTAGCATCCAATAATGAGGGCATGTTTCCGCAGTAACTTTGATACCTTCCCTTTTTGCCTCACGGATAATTTCCACTCCACGTTTTGTAGTTACATGTTGAATATGTATAGGTGCATCTGCTAATTTTGCTAACCGAATATTTCGTTCAATCCTTGTCTCTTCTGCTTCTCTGGGTATTCCAGGTATCCCAAGTTTAGTGGATACAAATCCTTCATTCATCGCTCCACCTTCACTTAGAGAGGCATCTTCACAATGGGCTAAATAAAGCAATCCTACCATCCGTGAATATTCCAAAACATACCTCAATACCGCCGAAGATTCTATATCATCCCCATCGTCTGTAACCGCAACAGCCCCAGAATCAAGCAGGTCTGCCATTTCTGTTAATTCTTTGCCTTCACGTCCTTTTGTTGCACATGCTGATGGATAGATATGAACTCCATCAAGGTCTTGTGCACGACGAACCACCAATTCTACCATCCCAGCATTATCAATAGGTGGCATTGTATTGGGCATCGTTACGACAGATGTAACACCGCCATGAACTGCCGCTCTCGCACCACTGGCAATAGTTTCCTTAGACTCAAACCCTGGTTCCCGAAAGTGGACATGTAAATCGACAAATCCAGGCGAAACAACCATTCCATCAGCATCAATAAAAACATCACCTTCAAGGTTACTTCCAATTACGGTAATTACTCCATGTTCAAATCCCAAATCGGACTTCTCTGACATCCCTGTTTCTGGGTTAATAACCCAACCATTTCTAATAACAATTCTCATAAATATTCTCCAAATTAAAGAGATTGACTATTAGCCAATAAATGCATTACTGCCATACGTACTGCAACTCCATGGCTTACTTGATGTAAAATCAAACTTCTCTTACTATCCGCTATATTCGTAGCCAATTCCACATCACGATTAATAGGTCCCGGATGCATCACAATGGCATGCTCCGGTGCATAACGAATCGTCTCATTATCAATCCGGTATAATCGGATATACTCCCGAATACTTGGAAACAAACCTCGTGTTTGACGTTCCAATTGAATTCGCAATGCATAGATAATATCTGTGTCAACTAATGCTTCTTTGAGATTAGTTGTTATCCTTACTCCTAATTGCTCAAAACTTTTGGGTAATAATGTTTGGGGTCCACACAACGTTATATTGGCTCCCAATTTCAGTAAAGCCCAAATGTTACTCCGTGCAACCCGACTATGTGCTATATCTCCAATTATTGAAATCCGAACCCCTTCCAACGTTGCTTTGGGGTCCTTCCGATGGCTTCGAATGAATTCCCTCATTGTAAAAACATCCAGAAGTCCTTGTGTAGGATGTTCATGTTGCCCATCTCCTGCATTTATTACATGAGAAGTGTGAGAATCTGCAAGTAATTTTGGTACCCCTGAACAACGATGTCGAACAACAAGAATATCTGTTTTCATGGCTTCTATGTTATATAAAGTATCGTGCAATGTTTCTCCCTTCTTTTCGCTTGAACTTGACGCAGATAAGGAAAGTGTGTCAGCACTTAATCGCTTCGCTGCAAGGTCAAACGAAACAAAAGTCCGTGTACTTGGTTCGTGAAACCAATGAACAACAACTCTCCCTTGTAAAAGTGGTACCTTTTTTATACCCGTTTTACGCGACATTACTTCTAAAAAGGCTGGAACCATATCTAAAATGGAGAGTATTTCCTCCTTTGATAAAAATTGCAACCCTAATAAATCTTTATGCTTCCATATTTTCAAAGCAGGATGGTCAGCACTAAATACTTGTTCCCCCTCAGAAACTTCGCTTAATACATTTTCCGCAGGTGCTTTATGTTCCTCAACCTTAACCATGTCTTTCCCATCCGTTTCCTTGAGTAAAACTGAGATCCACAAATTGGATGGAATTGCTTCTGTCTCAGGTTTCCAAGCACAGTAAGAAGGTTGAATGGGCACTTCTCTGCCTCCGCGGTCAATTAAACAGGCAAGTAGTATTTTTTTCGGTCGACCATAATACATAATCTCGTCCATCGCCGCACGAATTGTTCTTCCAGCGGCAAGCACATCATCAACCAAAATAATCGTTCTATAGTTAATGTCAAATGAAAAATGTGTTGTGCCCCGAACCTGAACTGTCCCTCGTCCAATTCGCAAGTCATCACGATACAACGTTGTTGCAACAGCCCCTACTGGTGGTAATACATTAGATAGTTTAAATATTTCCTGTGCAATTCTCTGAGCCAGAGGATACCCTCTCCGCAAAATACCTATTAAAGCAAGTTCCTGCACATCATTTTCATTTACAATTTCACGAGCCAAAAAGTGAACTAATTTTTGAATATCGTCTTCTTTAAATAATATTTTTCCTGCACAAATTGAGGCATTATTACTTTCCATAAGTTTTACCTTTTTAATTAATGGTAAAGGATGTTTGATAAATTTTACCAATCAGACATATGTTGTACAAAATAAAAAACCAGACAAATCAATCTTCAGGTTTTTCACCAGCAGGAGCCATCTTAACAATTCGCGGATAAAACACTGCCACTGGTACCACAAGGTCACTTTGTTCTTCCATCACTTTATCTATATTCTTATAGACCAAAGGAATTTCATCTACCCCCGCTGTTAATACTGTAATCCGTCGCTCCTTTAATAGAGATTCCACTTTTTTCCATGATAACGTCTTTTTAGCTTGAGCACGACTCATAACACGTCCAGCCCCATGGGCAGCAGAACGCAATGAATCCTCATTTCCTAATCCCCTAACGATATAAGCAGGACTTGCCATAGACCCTGGAATAATACCTAACTGACCTTGTTCTGCAGGTGTAGCACCTTTACGATGAACAATAACCTCACGACCATCATGAATTTCCTTCCATGCAAAATTATGGTGATTTTCAACACTCCACAAAATAGGCACACCAAGATTCTTACTTATATGTGTATGGATACATTCATGGTTCGCCTGGGCATATTTCCCCATCAACTGCATAGCCTCCCAGTATTCTTGCCCAGTGTGTGAGTCTAAAGATAACCACGCAAGATGTTGAAACTGTTTCGGTAGTTCTGGATGTCGTTGTCTTGCAATCTTACTGTAATATTCACATACCAAAGAACCTGTTCCACGACTACCACTATGGGTTAGAAGTGCCAAATATTTTCCCTTAGCAAGCGGAAGTTCATCTGTGATAACCTCCAAAATTCCAAATTCAACAAAATGATTTCCACTACCACTGGTACCTAATTGGTCCCATGCCTTATCCTTATGCTCACGAGTTACAGGGGAAATATTCCAGTCCAAATCCATGACAGGATGCTGTCTCCGTGGCTTGAATGTAGAACCTACTCCAAATCGTGTTTCCTGTTCAATGGCTTTTTTTAGTCGTGTAGGTTCTTCATCAATAATTTTAGGATGCAACTCGAAAACACTTAGTTTTACCCTGCAGGCAATATCTACACCGACTGCAAACGGGATAACAGCATTATCAGTGGCTAATACTCCTCCGATAGGCAAACCATAACCAACATGAGCATCAGGCATAAGAGCCCCACGTACCGATACAGGAAGCGAGCAAGCATTACGTATCTGTTGGATAGATTCCTCGTCAATTTCTGTGCCCCATATCTTAAAAGGTGCTTTGGTTGGTTTTGAAAAATCATCAGAAAATAGTTCTTTAGTATGAGAAATAACCGTCTGTTGAAATTCAGGCATACTTTGATAAACAGACCGTGCTAATTCACCCCAGAGAGAGTTATTCACAAATGTGCCTGGATTACGAATAATAACTCGCAACATCCGTTTTGCCTCTTTTTTAGACATCCCATCTTTTATCGCTTTGTTAAAAGATTGCAGAGCCAACTCTCTTATTGATTTCGTTGTATATCCTGTCTGAATTAATTCTTTTTCTTTCATATCAAAAATCAGCCTTGTAGTGAAAAATAAAACTTACCTATTAAAATAACGATATAACTACAAACTTTGAATATAGAGGTTTAATAGTTCTCTATGAGCTGTAAATGCCAGCTGTGGAAGTTGGTCATGTAAAAAAAATTGTGCCTCTGAAACGTCACTACCCGCCTTAATTTCTCCTTTCCAACGGTTAACGACAAAACCCAATACTAAAATAGTACCCGTTTGTTGACTTGGTTGTGCGGAAATCCCTAAAAGTTGAATTTGTTCCGCAATAAGACCTGTTTCTTCATACAATTCCCGTACTGCCGATTCCTCCGTAGTCTCCCCAAGTTCCATGTACCCTCCTGGAAGAGTCCATTGACCAAAAGCAGGATAGATTGCCCGTTTTGTAAGAAGTAAATCCTTACCTGTTCTTGTTACAAAACAACATGTCGCAGGAGTCGGATTGTGATAATAAAACCTTTGACAGGAACTACAAAAAGGACGTGGCTTCTCCCCATCATCTGTAAGTATCAATGCATTCCCACAGACGGCACAAAAACGCCATGGAAACGGCTCAATAAAATGTATTGGCATAATCCAATCCTTCTGCCTATTTACAAAATAAATTTAGATTATATTAATATATTATAATTCTTTTTTAATTGTGCCATTTTATTTTTTTTTAACGATAATAAAAAGGAAGAAACAATGTCATATTTAAAAACATTTTGTATCGGTTGGATAGTGTACTGTTTTGTAGTTATGTTTGTAAATGCAGACGAATTGGATTGGAAAGTCCTCTCAAAATATGATAGCGCTATTAAACCAAATGAAATGATGAAAACATACCTAAATCAACAAGCCGAAGAATACTTAAAAAAATCAAAAGACGAATCTTCTTATTTCCCTGAAAAGGAAAGTATAGAATCATACAAAAAAGAAAAGAGAGAATTACTATGGAACCTATTAGGAGGTAGACCTGAACCTACTCCTCTTAATCCCAAAATAATTCGCACAGGACAAAAGAAAACATATCGATATGAGGTTTTACACTTTGAAAGTCGCCCTAATTTCTATGTTACGTCCGTTCTATATCTACCATTATCTCCACCACCTTACTCAGCAGTTCTCATTCCTTGTGGGCATTCCTTAGAAGCAAAAGGTTATAAAGAATACCAAAAATTAGGAATTCTTTTAGCACAAAATGGAATTTCCGCTTTAATTTATGACCCCCCAGGACAAGGTGAGAGAATCACATTTATCAAAGATAATGGAGAACCTGATATTTGGGGAACGACAGAACATACTGTTCTCGGGTTAGGCTGTATTCTTTTAGGAACGAACTATGCACAATATGAGATATGGGACGGGATTAGAGCCGTTGATTATATTCAGAGTCGAAATGACATCCGAAAAGAAAAAATAGGTTGTAGTGGTAACTCAGGAGGTGGTACCCAAACTGCATATCTTATGGCTATCGAGCCACGAATTTATGCCTCTGCTCCATCTTGTTATCTTACATCGTGGGAACGGTTATTAAACACTATTGGTCCCCAAGATGCAGAACAAAATATTTTTTCACAAATTAAGTATGGTCTTGACCATTCTATGTATCTGTTTTTACATGCTCCAAATCCTGTGCTTATATGCTGTGCCACCAGAGACTTTTTTGATATATCAGGAACATGGAACACGTTCCGAGAAGCAAAACGATTATATACAAAATTAGGTGTAAATCCCTTATGTGATTTAATCGAGATTAACGAGGAACATGGGCTTAAAAAAATAACACGTGAAGAAATTGTAGAACGGATGTTATGGTGGTTAGATGGTATCCATAAAGAAGTAGAAGAGCAAATCGACGATTCAGAAATACTTAATAAAGATGAATATCAAGTATGTTCAGAAGGCAATGTGAAAACCATTCCTAATAACCGTTCCATTTTAGATATAAATAGGGAGCAAGAAAAAGTATTCTCAAAAGAGAGAGAACAATTTTGGAACACCTCAACATTAGAGCAAAAACAAGCAAAAGTTTCTGAATTAATCAATGCTCCTTTATGGAAAGATGTGTCTCAACCTGAGATAATCGAGTTTTCAAAATGTAAGTCAAAAGAATTCCCAAACGCAGTATCTATTATCCCTTTTATAATAAAACCAGAAGAAAAAATAGTATTACCTGGCATTCTTTTCGAATCTACTAAATCACCCGAGAGAGTTATTATTTATACAAACCCAGAGGGTAAACAATCCGAACCTGACCGAATCAATGACTGGTTAAAACAAAAAATAAATGTTTTTGCTGTGGACTTAAGAGGTTCAGGAGAAACACTACCAACTCCAAGCAATAATGATATAACAAGAACTGTGGGTCTTGGATGGGAAGATGTCTTCCGTGCTTATCTTATCGGAAAATCCTATGTCGGGATGCGAGTTGTAGATTATTTCTCAATAATTAAATATGTAAAAACAAAATACAAAGATAATGTCAAGATAAACATTGATGCATCAGGTGTTTTATGTGTTCCCGCTATTCATGCAGTATTTTTACTTTTACCGAATGAGATTTCAATGACGTTGCGAGGTTTAACATCATGGAAACAAATTATTGATAATCCAAGAATACAAGGACAAATTACAAATGCAGTTCATGACGCCTTAAAATGGTATGATATACCCCAATTAATATCAACAATAGATAGTACAAGGATAAATATCCTTGCTTCTGAAGTTCCAACCTTTTAATGAAGTGATTATAAATGTCTAAAAAACATTCAAATATAATACAGGCACTATTTATATTTTTTTCTCTTATTTTTTTATTAAATAATAAAGCAACTTCCAACGAACAGGCTAACGAAGAAAAAATGTCATGTGAATTAACATCAGAAGAATTTGAGAATAGCCGTTGGTTCTGGTTCGTTAGTTTGGTGAATCCATACCCAAAAATGGAAAGTGAAAAACCTGTTAAAGAATTGTTTGACCCTATCATGGAATTTTTTGCCCCAGACCAGAAACCTGTAAAAACCGTGAGCGATTTTAGGGATGACCATTTAATTTGGGCACCTCATGCAGGATTTGGTTACCAGATAAATTCAAAATGGACGGTAACAGCACAGGGTGGGGGAGAAGGAGGAAAAATTCGAACAAAACAAACTCATCCTTCAATATTATTAATGCCATTACATACAGACTTTGAAATTCAACGAGGTGCTTTTTATCTTGGGTCTGGTGTTCACTATTCACCATGGGGGGCACCAGAGCACCGAGATTTTAGTTCGTGGAAAGAACGAATTAAAGCCACTCGTCCATACCTTTCTACTTCTCTCACATATACCTACGCTACTTATGATGCTAAAGTTAAAGTAAAATTCCGACCGTTTCTGTATTTGGTAGATTTAGATTTATCAGATGAATGGCATACAGTTAGTTTAGATACCAATATTGGTTTTGAGGTTCCACTTAATAAAAGAGATGAATTTGTATTTTCATTTGGCTATTCGAAGTTTGCCCAACTTAATGAAGATTTCGATAGTTTTACATTTACAGTCGAATTTAAACGCTACCTTCAAAAGAAAAAGACACAAAAACAAGACTAATTAAAGCCTATTCATCCAGAATAGTTAAAATGAAACCCATTAACCCAACACGTGACAAAACACTTTTGCCTGCATTTAACATCTCAGTTCACGAAATTAAAAACATGATATTTTTCGGAAAATTGGGAAAATAAAATCAATTTAAAATCAGTTCCGCTATAAACTCCTGCCCCGTCGGTTTTTTTAAAACAAAACCTAACTTAGCACATACCCTCAACATAGCCCGATTTTCAGGTAATATTGTCCCATATAAACGATGAACACCTTCAGTACGAGCAATTTGTATTAAACGTCTCAACATTTCTGTTCCTAAACCATGACCTTGAAACAGGTCACTAATCATCAACGCAAATTCTGCATCTTGTGTCCCATAAATTTTTACTATCCTACCCACTCCTAATATTGCATTTTCACCTGTTTCCTTATTTTTCTCTACCGCAACTAATGCAATACTACGGTCATAATCTACAAAACATATTTCTGTAAGACGTTCATGTTGGGTACGGACATGAAGTGGCTGGAGTTGAAAATATCTAAAATAAACTGTGTTATCACTTAGTGTTTCATGAAAACGAATCATTAAACTTTCATCTTCAGGACGTATAGGCCTAAGAATAATTTCATTGCCCTTTCGTGATGTCCAACTAAAAGTATATTCATTAGGATATGGCCTTATAGCCAATTTTGGAAAAGACTCTATCGGTGTATCTATCGGATAAAGCAAAATAGAGGCATTCAACGCTACAATTCGTTTCGGTGAAATAACTATCGGATTTAGTTCCATTCCCTGAATTAATCGCTGTTCACAGATAAGATAACTAAATTGGACAAGTAAACGTTCTAACTCCTCCAAATTAAAGCCTTTACAAATTTTACCTTCCTTTAATGATTTATAAATGTTTGTATCTTCTATCATTCTACGGGCTAATGTCGTATTTAAGGGTGGTAACCCTGTCGCTCTATCCTCAAAGATAGATAACATTTTTCCACCTGAACAAAAATATATATAAGGACCAAATAGCGGGTCTACATGGCTTCCAATGCAAATCTCAATCCCATCTCTTGGAACTAATGGTTGCACCGCTATCCCTGGGAATGCACATGCTTCTTTCCCATCCGTAACGAAATCAAGTAAAGAACGAAATGCTTTACGAACCGCTTTTTCATCATGCAAATTAAGTAGAACACCACCCGGGTCCGCAGATACTTTCCCCGAAAGAAGAACTCGACGCAAAACTACTGGATAACCTATGTTCTTAGCAATATGAACTGCTTCTGTTTCATCATGAGCAATATGAGTCTCAATTAGGTTAATTCCATAACTTGCCAGAACATCCCGTGTAGCTGATGGAGGTAAAATGCTTTGACCCTGACGTACTGCATATTCGATGGTATTTTTGGCAAGAATTTTATTTGAAAGATGTTCACTGGTTTCCTCATGCGCACTTGGAGTTTCATAAAGTCCCTTTAATTGATAAGAGTAATGCCACATCGAAAGGAAAATTCTCGCCGCAATATCAGGATAATCCAATGTAGGTATTCCCGCATTATTCAATGCCTGTTGCCCATCCTCCACTTTATAACCACCCATCCAGCTCGCAAGGATAGGCTTTTTCATCGGATTTTTCACCTTGATTAATTCTTCGGCTGTTTCTAATGGCTTGGTCATAACTTGAGGCGTTAAGATAACTAAAAGTCCGTCCGCATTCTCGTCTTTCAAAACAATCTCCGCTGATTGTGCATATCGTTTAGGGTCTGCATTCGCTAATAAATCAATCGGATTGTCATGATTCCAATAAGGTGGCAAAATCTGATTTAACTCTTCCATGGTCTTTTCAGATAGCGAAGCTATTTTCCCACCCATAGATACAAGAGCATCTGTAGCTAAAATACTTGGTCCAGCCGCATTACTAATTATGGCAAGTCGATTCCCTTTAGGTCGCGGTTGTTTCCCTAACACAATAGCCATATCAAATAACTGTTGAATATTATCCACACGCAATACACCACATCTTTTTAAAGCCGCTGAAAATACCTCATCACTACATTGCTCTCCACCCACATAATAAGGTGTATTTCTTGCTAATTTCGCACCTAATTCCGTTCTACCCCCCTTTAATAAAATGATGGGTTTATGCAAAGCAACCTCACGTGCCGCAGAAAGAAAAGAACGAACATCACCCAACGCTTGCATGTATATAACAATACTTTTCGTATAAGGGTCATCACCTAAATAATAAATTAAATCAGCCCAATTTACATCCACCATCGTCCCAAAAGAAACAAATTTACTAAAACCCACCTTTACATGAAAACTCCAATCTAAAATAGCCGCTCCAACCGCACCGCTCTGAGTAATAAAACCTACAGTCCCTTTTGATGCTATATGAGGTGCAAACGCTGAATTCAACCCTATAATGGGATTCATAATTCCTAAACTATTCGGACCAATGACTCGGATTTTGTTCGGATAAATAATATTCTTAATTTCTTCTTCAAGTGCTTTCCCTGCTTCTCCTGTTTCACTAAAACCCGCCGAAATAATGATACATCCTTTTACTGAGCAACGAATACATTCCTTAATAATATTAGGAACAGTTTGAGCAGGTGTTATGATAATCGCAAGATCTATAGGTTCTGGAATAGAACCAATATCTGGATAAGCCAACATCCCTAAAACCTGATGACGATTAGGATTTACCGCATATACCGTCCCCCCAAACGGATTACTAATCAGATTCCACAACACTGTCCGTCCCACGCTATCCAGTTTGTCTGTTGCACCAATCACTGCTACAGCACGGGGCATAAAAAAAGCATCCAATGGATGTCGTATTTCTTCATCTACACGAATCGGTTGTATCGACATAAATATAAACCCAAGTCGTTTATTTATTTTATTTTACGTTAACATAATCCATTATTCAAATCAACACATTTTCCCTGCGTCCTCAGCAACAATCTAACCCAGTCCTTACCATCCTTTTTGTCTGACCTATCCGACCTATCCAACTTGTCCGTCTCGTCCGATTCCTATAATACGCACCTATCTATTTGAAATCCAATATCTACATAAGTTACATTTATATGTTGTAAATGCTGTGAGCGAGTCTCACAGTTAAAACTTAACCCATACTGAGGGAGGTTTAACTATGTCCCAAGTAGCAGAATTTTTCAATCAACTCACATCAAAAGTAGACCCCGCTAAAATTAAGGGTATGAATGTGACCTATCAATTCGTGATTACAGGCGAAGGTGGTGGAGAATGGGCAGTTGCAGTTAGTAACGAGCAACTGACCGTTACTGAAGGTAAAGCAGAAAAAGCCAATATCACTTTGACCATTTCTGCATCCGATTTCCTTGACTTAGTCGCTGGAAAACTCAATGGACAAACAGCATTCTTGACAGGAAAACTAAAGATTCAAGGTGATATGACACTCGCTCTAAAATTACAATCCGTTTTTAATCTCGGCTAAAATTTTTTAAGGCAGGAAATACTTACCGTTAAGTATTTCCTGCCACAATGTATGTGTATTTAATGACAAGAAAAAAAAGTAGATTTAATTTTATTTCGTTTTGTTTCGTTCTTGTTAGTATATACAGTATCGATTGTAAAAAGAACAGCGATATTCTAATCTCAGACCACACGTTTGTTTTTGAAAAGAATCCCATCTCCATTCAGTACTTAAAACCTAACAACAAAGATAATACAAAAAACATTAATTTTGTAATTTTTGATGAATCTACCACTGATATAGAAAATTATAAATCAGTAATTAACGACTTTTTATTCTCAGGATATGAGATTACAATATTGAAATCTGATTGGAAAACAATCCTAAACACTATCTTATCCTCTCCTGATTCTAAAAACAAAGACTATATTCAACTCTGTGAACTCATTAATAATCTCCATGAAAAAAAGAATAAAAATATTGTAATAGCCTGGGATGAATTAGTTAACTTTGCAAGTCTGTTTCAGATAAATACAAATTGTGCTGATGGATTAATAATTATCTCACCCTCTCTGAATATTAAGATAGATAAAAATGTCGATAAATTATTTTCAAATCCGATGTTAATTATAACAGGAGAATATGACGAAAAATCTTATAATCTATCTTTAAAACTCCAACAACAAAACCGCTCATTATGTGAAATAAGAACGTATCCTACTGATGAACACGGCTTGGACGTATTACTATATTCTGAACATGCAAAAGAACAAATTAAACTTTGGATAGATACAATCACAAAGACTGTAAACTAACTGTTTAATCGATGTGTAAAATTAAAAAGTTTATATTTATTATTTTATTATTTATTTCCTTTACCTCCTCACCTTTATTTTCACAATCAGAATTAAAAACCATTACCACAAACTTTAATTCCCAGAGAGGAACAATACTCATTCAATCTGAACTACCAACTTCCAATTGTTTCTTTCTATTGGATACAGGTGTGTCTATTCCTGTAATCGATAATAACTGCCAAAACAATATAATTAAAGATGAGTATAAAGTAAGTGCAGGTAATCCTTTGATAAAAAATGTAAATTTAAATAGTGCCTCGTTTCCTGTCTATCATGGTGATATTCTTTTGTCTAACCTTTCAAATATATCAAATAAATTGGGAGTATGTTTGTGTGGAATAATACCTATCTATTTCCCTGGATATGAAATTTATATAGATTTTGGAAATGAAAAAATTACATGGAGATTGATATCCACTGAAAGAAAAAGAGAAAAGGAAAAAGTATTTTATGAGAAGTTATATTTTTCCCCAGAACAGCCTATTCCTCAAGTCCCTGTGACATTAAACTCTAAAATTTCTCTTTTAGCAAATATCGATTTTGTCCGAAGTGAAAATATAGGTATACCTATGAACATAGTCAATGAAAAAAAAATAACTAATGGCAAAAATAAATTTGCCCGTTATAAAGATGGAAAAGTCGTTCAATATTTCAGATTAAAAACACTGAGAATAGGCAATCAAAATTTTGAGAATCTTCTGGCTGTTTCCGTTCCAGGAGAAAAAAATGCATGGATAGGGACACATTTCTGGAGGAAATCTGTAATCCATATTAGTTATGAGGAGGCAAAACTACACCTTCTAAAAACAGGTAATTATAAAGAAGAAATATGGACAGGTATAGGAATAATACCCGATTACCTGTCAGAACAAGGCTGGATTATAGGTGTGATTGAAGACACTCCCGCCTGGAATAAAGCAAATCTACGAGGTGGGGAATGTCTCCAAAAAATAAATGATTTTGATGTAAAAAATATGAAAATAGAACATTTAATTCAATTACTAAATTCAAAACCAGGAACAGTTTTAGATTGTACCTTCATAAACCAGGTAGGTTCAGAAATAAAAACACCACTTACCGCTGAAGAAATATTATGAAATACTAACACACACTTAATTTAATTATATGATATTACCTTAATTAATAAACAAAAAAAGTTGAGGTGTCGGTAGGGGGCAACCGACACCTCTATATTTTTACGGGCTCTGAGGGGAATCAGAGCTCAATGGGGTAGCAGAGTTGCGGAGAAGCGGAAGAGAGGATTCCCGGCCGGGGTAAACCGGGACATCTGTTATTCCGGAGAGAGAGATGCACTGCAGTGGTAATGGGAGGACAACCACTGGCAGCATTATGTGCTTCGCTATGTGTTGTTGATTCAATTGGACCTTGAATAGTGTAGTAGCATAGGGAACACAATCACAACTCTGCTACCAACAACTTTAATATACAATATTTATATATATAATGTCAAATGCTTATTTTAATTTATATATATGTGTGTTATTTATTATAGGCTTAAATATTTATAAATCAATAAGTTATAACTATAATTATTTATGTTTGAAAAAACGTATTTAAAATGTTGAAAATAGAAGACAAATCCTTTAAGTATACAAAAAAAATAATTGTAATTTAAATAACAAATAAATATAGGGCTAACAAATATGTTCTTTTACACAATTAATTACACTCCTTAAAATTTTTATTCTTGAATAACATTTATCGTTACCCTCTATGATTGTCCATGGACTATTTTTTGTAGAGGTAAAACTAATCATATCTGAAACAGCATCTACATAATCATTCCATTTTGCTCTATTTCTCCAATCCTCATCTGTAATTTTCCATTGCTTATACGGATTTTTCGTCCGCTCTTCAAATCGTTTTAGTTGTTCATCAGGAGAAATATGAATCCAAAATTTAATAAGAACTGCTCCCCATTTAACCAACTGCTGTTCAAATTCATTGATTTCCTTATATCCACGTTTCCAATCCTCAGGTTTGGTAAACCCTTCTACACGCTCTACCAATACCCTTCCATACCAGGAACGGTCATAAATTGTAAAATGTCCCGCTTTAGGGAGCACTTTCCAAAACCGCCATAAGTGGTGATGCATTTTCTCCTCGCCTTGAGGGGCACCAATCGGAATAACCTCATAACCTCGTGGGTCTAATTCTCGAACCAGCCGTTTTATCGCTCCTCCTTTTCCACCAGCATCCCATCCTTCAAAAACGATAATGACAGGTATCCTTTTTTTAAAACAAATAAACTGTAAACGACGAAGTTCCTTTTGTAGTTTTGGTAATGTCCTATCGTATTCTTCTCGGGATAATGTTTTTGACAAATCCACCGCATTTAAAGGTTCAGAAGTTCTACTCGGAAGAGAATATATTGGAACTGATAAACCCTTTTGTAATGCATTTTCCCAATGTGAAAGAATAATATGTTCCGCTTTTGAAATACAATACTTCTCATCCATAGCAGGAATGATATGCCATGGATGCACTCCATTATGTGTGTCCTCTAATATTACATCTATAATTTTATAAAGCTTGTCGTACGCATCTAATATTTCCTGATTTTCACCTCGAACTCGCCACTCAAATGCAGGGTCTTTTTCTAATTTCTTAAATCGTTTTTTTTGTTCTTTTTTCGATATATGTAAAAATAACTTGATGAGAATCATCCCATCTTCAACAATCTGCCGTTCAAAAATTTTAATATCTTTTAATTCAGCACGAAGTTTCTCAGTGCCCCATCTCTCTTTTTTTGCTCTCAACACAATAGGCCAATACCAACTATGATTAAAAAATGCAATATCACCATATTTGGGCAATCTATTCCAGAAACTCCATAAATAAGGTCTTAATCGTTCCTCTCGTGTGGTCTTTGCTATATTATGGACCCAGTACCCTCTTGGGTCAAGGTTTAATAATAGACGGTTTAAAAGAGTCCCTTTTCCAGATGTGTCCCATCCCTCAACAAGGACAACAGTAGAAATGCCTTTTTCTCTTAATTCCCTTTGACATCGTCCTGAATCAATCTCCCATTTCTGAATAGCTTGCTTAAATTCATCTTTTGAAAGGTAACAATCCAAATTTATTGTATCCAGCATATATTATTCCTTGAAAAAGTGTAAATCCAGTTTTTAATTTGTAGTAATTTTTATTACGTTTTCAGGAACATTATTTCCTTTAGTATCCGTTATTCGAAGCGTAAATCCCCAGTTGTTTTTGTTGTTCGTAATTTTTAATAGAATTTTGTATTTCCCTTTTTCGAAGGATATAGGGATGACCTCTTTATCTGGCAATACTGTTGATTCACCAAAATAGTCATAGATACATTTTTGTTCTGTATCTTTAATTACCCATACCTTCACCGCATCATTAAAACCAAACCGAACCTGTGCTGTTATAGGTTGAAATACCTCAAACTCACACAGAGCGTATGCAGAACAAATGTCATGGCGACCCAGAAGTTCTATAAAATCCATGGATACTTTATTAGGTTTCATTGATGCTATTTTCCAGCCATTATAATCTGCAATATTTTCAGGAGGGAAAGATGTATCATGTGTTTCTTTAAATGTGCCAGCACTAAAATATTCAGAAATTTTCCAATCTATAATAGGCTTAAATAAAATCTGAAAATTTGTTTCCTCTCCATAGAGATATCGTTTTCCTAGTTCCCAAAAATTATATTTATGAGTGTCATAGTTATTTAATGGCACTGTCTGAAATCTTGGATTATCATCAGGGCCCATCGGCAATACCATCAGAGCATATCCCATTATGTTATTTAATTTTTCATAATCCCTTTCCTTTAACAATGTACTACCCTCAACAAATAACCCTTCCGTTGTCGGTTTTTTTGAACGTAAAACTTCTGTGAACGTTTCTAACGGTTCATCACTTACAAAAGATTCTTTCTGACGAGTTAATAATTGTTCGTAGCAATTATGGCTATAAATCCAGTTGTATTTACGCGATGCTACTAAATGAATTCCGTAAACCTGCTCCAACTCATTGACGGTATAGCCAGCTTTATGTCCACTGTCATAATCATATCCGAAAGGCCAGATTCCTGGTGCAACAGAACACGTTTCCATCCAGTATTTCCTTGCATCTGGCGATAAATAATTTAAAAATATGTGTTCAACCCCACTAATATAAGGTAATATCTCTTTTAAGTTCTTGAGTCGATATGTATGTTCCACACAATAGTGAACCCCTCCTTTCGCCTTCCTCTTTGCTGATTCCTCAATCCACGTAAGATGTATAATCAAACCTAAATTTAATCCTTGCTCTGGAAAAGTAAGAAACACCATATCGGGAAATACATCATATATAGTATTAATTAAATCCGCACTACGTTTTTGAACCCTCTCTATCAAATCTTTCCGAGTATAACCATCGTATGTATATCCTTTCCAATTAAAGTTATATTGTTCCCCAATATACTCAATATCAATTGCAAAACCTGTACATCCACTCTCCTTTGCAAATATCGCAAATTGACGAAAATTGTGAATAACATTTTCCCATTGCAGGTCACTAAACCAATCAAAAAAGTGGTCAAAAGATATCTTCAAAAATGTTTCCATCCCCAACTCTTTGCATAACTTATTAGCCTCAGAAACTTTTTGAAATGTCTCATCTTCTTTACCAATAGTCCATGGCTTTTTATCAGAAGCCCAAATATTATCACTCCATTCTCTCGCAACATAATCAAGGAAAAAAGCATCAACTCCATGGTTTTTCCAGTCTTTCGCATCCTTTAATATCTGTTCTGGCGATGCGGAAAATAAAATCGTTTTTGGAACTTCTTCAGAAAAAGATAACATCGAGAGACAAAATACAAATAAAAATAATACATAACATAAACTAAATTTCATATTCCTACCTTTCTGTTTTATTTGAGTATTTTTTATAACAAAATAACAATATAATAAACACCTTTGAATTATTATACACATTTAAAGTAAAATAAAAAAGCATTACATATATGTAATTTTGGAAAATATGTAAACATATAACCACTCAATAAAAGGATAGAAAAATACCTTAATGAAAGAAAAAAACGAAAGAGCCCTTTCAGAACTTAAACTCCTTCTCGAAATAAGCGAAATATTAGATAGAAGTTATGACCTTAGAGACGAACTCTATCCTGTCCTCAAAGCAATTTCAAATCATACAGGAATGTTACGAGGCACCATTACCTTGCTCGATAGGGAGAGAGGTGAACTACATATAGAAGCAGCTTATGGACTTTCCAGCGAAGAATTGGCACGAGGAGTCTATAGAGTTGGAGAAGGGATTATTGGGAAGGTAGCTCAAATGGGCAGGCCAATGGTTATTCCTAAAATCTCCACCGAGCCTATGTTCCTAAATAAAACAGGTTCAAGAAAAAATTTACAAAAAGAAGAAATATCCTACATCTGTGTACCAATAAGAGTAGAGAACATGGTATTAGGAACATTAAGCGCTGACCGATTATATTCAGATGAGATTTCTTTAGAAGAAGACCTGCGTGTTTTGACAATCATCGCTTCTATGATAGCCCGTGCTGTCCGACTGAGAATGAGGAATGAGGAAGAGAGAAAAGCTCTTTTACTTGAAAACGCTCGGTTGCAAGAAGAATTAAAAAAAAGATTCCACCCCTCAAATATGATTGGTAGTTCAGGAGCAATACAGAAAGTTTATGATTTAATTCAACAAGTATCTACAACCGAAGCAACCGTCCTTATTCGAGGTGAAAGTGGTACTGGTAAAGAATTGGTAGCCCACGCTATTCATTTTAATAGCAATCGTGCCACGGGTCCATTTATAAAAGTTAACTGTGCCGCACTACCAGAATCTGTTGTTGAGAGTGAACTATTTGGACATGAACGAGGTGCTTTTACTGGTGCATATCAGCAACGAAAAGGCCGTTTCGAAATGGCTCATGGCGGTACCATTTTCTTAGATGAAATTGGAGATTTACCTTTAAGTATTCAAGCAAAACTTCTTCGTGTACTACAAGATAAAACCTTCGAACGAGTAGGAGGCTCAGAAGTTATAAAGGTCAATGTTCGTATAATTACTGCAACAAATCGTGATTTGGAAAAATTAGTTAAAGAAGAAAAATTTCGCGAAGACCTATTTTATCGATTGAACGTTTTCCCAATATTTATTCCACCACTAAGAGAAAGAAAAACGGATATTTTAGAATTGGCAAATTACTTTGTCGAAAAATACAGTCGCGAAAATAATAAGTATGTTAAACGAATTTCAACCCCAGCAATTGACATGTTAATGAGTTATCACTGGCCTGGAAATGTCCGTGAATTAGAGAATGTTATAGAACGTGCTATTATTCTAACCAATGATGATGTAATTCATGGACATCATCTGCCACCAACACTTCAAACTGCAGAAGCTTCAAATACAATAATGAAAGGCAAATTGGAAGAAACCCTTGAACGGGTTGAAAGAGAAATGATTATTGAGGCATTAAAAAATACAAAAGGAAACAAAGCAAAAGCAGCAAGAGAATTAGGAATTACGGAACGGATTATGGGACTTAGAGTGATGAAACTCGGAATTAACCCAAAACAATATAAACCCCAAAAAGCAAAACATTCTATGAAAACAAAAGAATATATCGATAAGGATAGATAAAATGGCTGAATTTAAAAGCACTACAATTATTGCTGTTCGAAGAAATGGAACCGTCGCTATGGCAGGCGATGGACAGGTAACCCTCGGTGATACAATCGTAAAAGGAACTGCAACAAAAATAAGAAGATTATATGGTGGTAAAGTTCTTGCAGGTTTTGCAGGTTCTGTTTCTGATGCCTTTGCATTATTTGAACGGTTTGAAGGAAAGTTAGAAGAATTCCATGGTAATTTGACGCGTTCCGCAGTTGAACTTGGAAAATTATGGAGAACCGATAAATATCTGCGACAGTTGAATGCTATGTTAATTGTGTGCAGTAAAGATGAAATCTTACTTGTGTCTGGAACAGGAGAAATTATAGAACCAGATGATGATATTTTGTCGATTGGTTCAGGTTCAGGTTTCGCATTGACCGCAGCACGTGCTTTAATGAAGCATACAAATTTGTCAGCAGAACAAATTGCACATGAGGCTTTAAAACTTGCATCACAAGTTTGTATTTATACAAATGAACATATAACAGTAGAAATTTTGTAATTTTAAAATAAAAAATTTTTTAAAATAAAATATTTGAAAAATATAACACGCATCATAACCTCATAAAATGAGGCTAAAATAAATATTAAAAAAATAGTAGAAAAAAATTTGCGTTTTAAATATAATTTTGTTCATTATCAGAACTAATTAAAGTTGAATCGGCATTAAGAGGAAAGTTCAATGACCAGTTGTCATTGAGTAAATCGTTCCTCTTAAAATAAAAACAATAAGGAGATTCACAATGGCCGCTGCAAAGAAACCCGCTGCAAAAAAAACAGCTGCAAAGAAACCTGCAGCAAAGAAACCTGCAGCAAAGAAGCCTGCTGCAAAGAAACCAGCAGCGAAGAAAAAGTAGTTAAATAGTGATGTAGCTTAACATCACAAATTACTAATCTTGGCCTACAATTTGAAATCAATTGTAGGCCATAATTATTTTTATTTGGATTATAAATAAACGAAAAGAAAAACTAATGTTAGAAAAAAAATATAAAATCATTTTCAATAAAGTTCTTGATACCGCTATAAAAAATATACCTACAGGTGCTGTCGCATATATTGGACAATATGATGAGGTGCTATTTTTCCAAGCGTCTGGAAAATGTTCAGTTGTGCCGTATGAAGAACCTATGGATAAAGATGTTATTTTTGACCTTGCATCTCTCACAAAAGTTATTGCAACAACCACATCAATTTTATTGTTATACCAGCAGGGGAAATTAAAATTAGATGAGAAACTTTATAAATATATTCCACTTCCCCTTTTTAAAGAAATTACAATTAGACATTTATTAACACACAGCTCGGGTATTATCGGATATGAAACATGGTACAAAGAAATATTCTCTTTTGAAGACCTATTGATTAAGTTGTCAAAAACAAAATTATTCTTTAAACCTGGAACGAATCATCTCTATTCAGACTTCGGTTTTATATTATTAGGAAATATTATCGAGACAATATCAGGTAAAAAATTAGATCTATTTTGCAAAGATAATATTTTCTCCCCATTAAATATGAATAACACATTTTTTCACGTTCCCAAAGAATTTATTGATAAATGTGCTCCAACAGAAGAATGTCCATGGCGAAAAAAAATTATAAGAGGTGAAGTACATGATGAACATGCCTACGCATTAGGAGGTGTTGCTGGGCATGCTGGACTATTCTCTACTGCTGAAGATTTAGCCCGTTTTTCACGTGCTTTAATAAAACAACAACTACTTGAAAAAGAAGTAATAGAAGAGATGGCAACATGTAAAATAATACCTGATTATCCTTGGCAAGTATTAGGATGGAAAACAGACCCTTTTTGGGATAGCATCGAGGGGCAACTACCTTTTCGTTTTGCTCTTGGACACACAGGTTTTACAGGAACCTGCTTATGGTGGGATAGAATATCAGGATACTATGCCATTTTGTTAAGTAATTCATGCCATCCGCGAAGAGAAAAAAGAGACAACCGAAAATTAAGAAAAACATTCTATAATTCCCTGGCAGTGATTGTCCATCCACAAAAGATGAATACCCACTACGGAATTGACACTCTATTGAGAAATGATTTTCAGCCTATTAAGAATGCCTCTGTCGGATTATATACAAATACTTCCGCAACCAGTACAACAGGCAAGACAACCTTAGATATTTTTTATACATCTGAAAAGATAAAACTAAAATGCATTTTTACCGCTGAGCATGGATTAAATGTGTCAGAAGAATCTGGAAAATCAGAAAAACAGAAACAATGGATGAATATACCATTAATTGATATGTATTCGAAACATAAAACTAATCAGTGGAGAGAAATATTAAAAACTCTTGATTGGATTGTAATTGATATTCAGGACATCGGTGTTCGCTATTACACGTATATATATTCGATGATTCAATTATTAAAATTGTGTATGGAGTACAATAAGAAAGTTCTTATTCTTGATAGACCAAATCCACTCGGAGGAGAGATTATTGAAGGAATTTTTCCTGAACCCTCATTTGTAGATGAAGTATGTTGGGGAAATGTTCCTGTCCGACATGGCTTAACGATTGCAGAAACAGCATTATGGATACAAAATACAAATAAAGAATTCAATAATTTAAATCTTGATGTTATAAAATTGGATGGCTGGTTTTATGATTTATTTTTCCATGAATTAGATTTGCAATGGATTCCTCCATCTCCGAATATTCAAAGTGTTGATTCCGCTCTATGTTATATCGGAACATGCTTATTTGAAGGCACAAATATAAGCGAAGGTCGAGGAACTAAAAAACCATTTAAAATAATAGGTGCACCCTGGTGTAACCCAGAAAGAATAATTTCTAAAATACCAGATAATTTAAAACAAGGAATTGAAATAAAAAAATGTTCCTTTGTCCCAAAACCTATATTAGGAAAAACAACAAATCCAAAATACAATGGAGAACTTTGTGAAGGATTAGAATTTCAAATTATCAACCCTCATTTATGTAGACCATTTCGTTTGGTTGTGGAAATCATTAAATTAATAAAAAGCAACCATCCCAACGAATTTCAATTTAATGCACATTTTGACAAACTTTGTGGAACCTCTAAACTTAGAATAGCAATCGAAAAAAATGAAGACCTAAATAATTTATGGTTACAAACAGAAAAAAATATTCAGACTTATATAACAACACATCCCCGATTATACACATCTCTCAAAGACGAAACACAAAAATTAATCGAATTGGCATAAAAACATATTAATACTTATTTATTATAAATAATATGTTTCTATGTCCTTTTTTGAAACTTGAACATAATCCATTGTCCTATTTATTATCATAGAGCAAACAACGAAGTGGAGTTCTCTTATGGATATTCAAGAATTATTTGACATTGTCCTTAAAGAAAATGCATCCGACCTTATTATCAGTGCTGGTGCTCCACCTATCCTTCGAATTAATGGCCAACTTTATAGAACTAAAACAGACCCCTTAACACCCCAAGCCACTGAAAAGATAATTTACAGCTTTCTTACCAAAGAACAAAAAGAACAATTTGAAAAAGAAAAAGAATTGGACTTCTCATTAGCAGTTGGTAGAAAACATAGATTTCGAGTAAACGTGTATTATCAAAAACAATGTGTAACCGCAGCACTACGACCTATTCCAGAAAAAATCCCTTCTCTAAAAGATTTGGGTTTACCTGAGAATCTCAGAGAACTTGCATTTGCTCGTCAAGGTTTAGTTCTTGTTACTGGCCCCACTGGTAGTGGCAAAACGACGACCCTCGCTTCTCTTATTGACATCATTAACAATCAGAGAGCATGTCATATCATTACCATAGAAGACCCAATAGAATATGTTCACACCCATAAGAAAAGTATTGTAGACCAACGTGAAATTGGAGGAGACACGCATAATTTTGTTCGTGCATTAAAATATGTATTAAGGCAAGCACCCGATGTTATTCTCATCGGCGAAATGAGAGACCTTGAGACAATCCAGGCGGCACTTACCGCTTCTGAAACTGGACATCTTGTATTCGCAACACTACATACCAACGATTCCATCCAAACAATTGACCGTATTATTGATGTCTTCCCCGCAGGACAGCAACAACAGATACGTTTCCAATTATCGATGGTTTTATTAGCGGTAATATCTCAGAGATTACTACCTCACAAAGACGGTGAAGGTCGCGTCTTAGCGTATGAAATATTAAGGTCAAATAATGCTATTTCTAACTTAATTCGTGAAGGTAAAAATTATCAGATATATAGTATATTAGAAACAGCATTTAAGGATGGTATGGTTACCTTTGACCGTCGCCTAAAGGAGTTATATCTCGAAGGACTTATTTCTTACGAAGATGCCATTGCTAATATGAAAAACCCAGAAGAACTAAAAGAAAGTTCTACATAATCCCGATGGTACACTCAATTATTGGTTTGCTAATTCTTGGATGATTTCCGCAATTAATGCCGTCCAGCCTGTTTGATGACTTGCACCAATCCCTTCGCCAGTATCACCATTAAAATACTCATAAAACAAAAGATGCTCTTCACACGAAAAAATATTGTTATAACGATAAAATGTTTCCATTGAAGGGATACACCCTTGTGAATTTTTCTTGAAAAGTGTTAGTAATCGGCTCCTAAGTTCATCCGCTATATTATGAAAACTATAATTTTCAAATTGTTGTGATGAGGTATATTTAAATTCGCTATGAGATAATCCTAACTTATCCATACTATGAATAAACAAATAATTAAGGGGAAACCATATAGGACCAAACCAATTTGTATTCCCACCAAATATCCTCGATTCCAATTCACCAGGACAATATTTTATTTCATAATGCCTTCTGGATGTATGAACATATAAAGGTTTTTCGCGATGATACCGTGATAACGAACGCAATCCATACGGTGATAAAAATTCAGATTCATCTAAGGCATATTTTAATAATGCATCCCGTTGTTGGTCTGTAATACACGATATAGCAATATACGTGTTCCCCGTATCTTTACAACAAAATGTCTTAGAAAAAGCACTCAAATATTTATGTGTGTTTAACAATCCTTCTACTACTTTTGATAATTCTGGAAGAGAGTGTAATGGAAGATGTACTATCCCAAATAATGGAACCAAACCTGAAAAAGCCCGAACTGGTAATTGAAATTCTTTCCCTTCAACCCGAAGTAAAGGATAAAAGAAGGAGTCATTCTCATCCCAAAACGTTAAGCCATTGTTCCCTTGTAATAAATCAATCGATTTGATGAAATAATGACAAAGACGCACAGCAATCTTTTCAAACAGCGGATATTTAATAGCCACGTTACAAGCCAACTCAAGAATATTTCCAATAAGAAAAGGTGTCCAGAAAACTGCTTGTGATTCTTCTATAGTATGCTCTTGTTCAGGTATTTTTTCTAACAAACAAAAATTATCAAGCCCAATAAACCCATTTTCAAATAAAGTTTTTCCATCAGTATCTTTTAAATTAGTCCACCATATTAAATTCGAATATAACCCGCACAACGCATCCAATAAGAAGGTATTGTACAAATCATCTATATTTGCAGAAAAATGTAGCCGTTCTAAAAGGGTCATAACTTTATTAATTCCCCACGCCATTACAGGTGGATTTACAAAAGAAAAATTCCACTCAGATGCAGGAATTTGCCCTGTTGTATTTTGATACCGTTCCGATAAAAATAGTTGAAATTGCTTGATACAAAAAGCAGGATCTATCCGTGCGGTAGGAATTAAATGAAACGGTAGGTCCCATGAAGCAAACCACGGATACTCCCATTTATCCGGAACAGAAAGAACATCCGAAACACATAGTTGCCTCCATGGTTCAAAACGTCTATGTTTCTCATGGTATCCTAATTGATTCGCAACATGTAGCCAATCTTTTATAGGAAGCGAATAAAAAATCCGAGTCCATAATAGCCCTGCATAAGCCTGTCGCATTATCGTCTTTTCAGAGTTATCTATCTTCTTGGGTAATATTTCATCATAAAACGCATCACACTCCTTTCTTCTGAGTTCCAAAAGATGTGTGCACTTTTCCCCCGTAGGTTCCGATGACATCTCAGATATCGACGAAAATCGTAATTGAACAGAGACGCTCGAATGAGCAGGAACTGAAAATACATACCAAACTGCAACTCGTGTCCCTCGGTTATTCAGCGATAAAAATTCACTATTATTATAGATAATCCGTTGTGTAAAAGCCTCTCTTTGTCGTTTTGAAAAGATACCATTTTCTGATTGACTGTCAAATTCCGACTCATTCTCACAAAAGAGCAACTGAGGCAGAACATTCCCCGTTCCTTCTCCACATTCCAAACGATACTCACCTAATTTAGAATCAGAAAATACAACATGATTCGCCCCCCCATAATATATTTGAGGTTTCCTATCAATTCTGTCCAACAACCATGACCATTGCCAGCTATTCCTGAAAAAAAACTGAGGAATAATATGCAGTGGTTTTGTCGCTTTACTTCTATTCCATGCTGTAATTTGGATAGCAATATCCTTCGGACTCCCCTTAGCATATTCTACAAAAATATCAAAATAATTCAGATTATCAAATACGCCAGTGTCCAAAAGTTCATACTCTGGGTCATAACAACTTCTGGACTGGTTTCCAGAAATGAGTTTATCATACGGGAATGCTTCACATGGATAACGATATAACGCTTTTGCATAAGAAAAGCTTGGAACTGCATCAAGATAATAATAGTATTCCTTCACATCTTCTCCATGGTTCCCTTCCAATGCACTTAAACCAAAAAAACGTTCTTTCAATATAGAGTCCACACCATTCCAGAAAGACATACTGAAACAAAGCCTTCCCGAACGTTCACACCAGCCAAATATTCCATCCTCTCCTAATAAATAATTACGAACCCTTGCCGCGTCAAAGGTTGTATATTTCCATGCTTGTTCTGGAGAAGAAAAGCACTCCCGAACCGTTCCCCATTCTCGCTCTGGTAAATATGGCCCCCATTCTTGCCAGAAGTCTCCTTTATAAATTATCTCTTTAATCCTTTCTTTTTCTAAACTCATATTCTTCCCTTGATATAATTAATGATAAAATATATCTCGTTTTATTATACTAAAATAATTCCTATTTCTAAATTTAGGAAAGTTATAAATTATACAAAAGAAAATAAATAAAATATGAGTAGAGAACGATGTGTTAATTTAACAATATTAGGTGGAGGTGGGGAAATTGGAGCTAATTGTTATCAGGTTTCCTATGCTAACGAGTATATCTTGTTAGATTGTGGGATTCACCCTAAAAAAGAAGGATTTGAATCTCTTCCAAACTTTGACCGGATGGAAAACTTTCCAGATGCAGTGCTCATTACCCATGGTCATGTAGACCACTGTGGTTCCTTACCCTATTTAATCCGATTATTCCCCCATTTTAAAGTACATGCTACCCTCCCTACTATTAGAATTATCGAACGAATGCTTCATAACAGTGTCGTTGTTATGAACACCTTACGTAAAGAACGTGGAATTTACGACTACCCACTTTACCAACATGACGATGTCGAAAATTTAATGGAGACAACACGAGCTCATTTATATAACAATCTATTCGATGTCAGCAACAAATCAATTTTTAAAGCCTTATTCAACCCTGCAGGTCATGTGCTCGGCAGTGGAAGTATTTTATTAGAAATAGATAATTATAAGATCCTTTATACAGGTGATATTTCATCTGGAAATCAGGAATTGTTGGGTCCTTATCAGTCCTTCGATTGGTTAGACGAAGTAGATACCATAATTATTGAAAGCACTCAAGGCGCATTAGATGAAGAACAAATAAATCCATACTTTGACGAAGCACTCCGTTTAGCAGACAATATCAATCACGTTATAAAAAAAGAAGGCTGTGTATTAATTCCTACATTTGCTCTCGGCAGAACACAAGAAGTCGCCAATATTCTTGCTCGACTACAAGAAGAAGGCATATTAGCAAAAGTCCCTATTTATATCTCTGGTTTAGGTCGTGCGATATATGATATTTATGAACAATTCCGAGAGTATCTCGACCAAAATAGCCATTTACGTCCCTTAAATATTTTCCGAAAATTGGGTAATGTATGGGAACCTGACATTGTTAAAAAACTCATATCTACCCCTTCCATTATTATTGCAACTTCGGGCATGATGGTAGAAAACACCCCGTCCGCATTAATTGCACAAGAGATGGTAAAAGAAAAACATCACGGTATATTCTTTGTTGGATACATTGACCCAGAAACATTAGGTTTCAAATTATTAGAAGCACCAGAAGGGGCTGAACTTCAATTCCAATTAGATGTCCCACCCGTCAAAGTAAAACTACGAAATATCAAAAGATTCCATTTTAGTGGCCATGCTAATCGAAAAGCTTTGTTAGACCTGATATACCAATTAAAACCCAAAAATGTTATCTTAGTTCATGGAGACCCACCAGCCCTTCAATGGATGAAAGAAAATATCAATTCAAATACAAATTGTTTCGTTCCACAAAATGGCTCAACAATCTCATTAGAAATATGATATGCCTGAGAAAAAATCCAAAAAAATAAAAAGAAAAATAGTCTCTCTTTTTGCATTGGGGTTCCTTCGTTTATTCCAGAAAATCCCATTATCCTCATCACGCAAAATTGCAATCCTGTTTGCATTCATTGCATTCCACCTTGTCCCAAGAATAAAAAAAGATGGGTACAAACACATTAATTACGCCTTCGGAGATTCCATTACCAAACAAGAAAAAAAAGACATCCTTTGGAGGGCTACAAAAAATATGTTCCTCGTAGCCTTCGAACTACCTCATCTCCCAAAATTGGCAGAGAATAAATATAGCAACATCGCTTATTACAGAGGTGTTGAAAATATTCAAGACTACATAGAAAAAAAACAAGGTGCCTTATTTATCAGTGCCCATCTCGGCAATTGGGAAATGATGGCTTCCTTAATGAGTAGCCATGGCTACCCTGTAGCAGAAATTGTTCGTGAATTTGATGACCCAATTCTTAATAATGCTATAAATGATATTCGAACACGGGCAAAGATAAAGACCATCTCAAAAGACCGTTCCGCTAATGAAATAATAAAACTATTGAAAGAAGGTTGGTTTGTTGGAATATTAATTGACCAGTCCCCCCGAGATAATGGTGCACCTGTAACATTTTTCGATAAACCGTGTTGGGCAACAATCGGCCCAGCCTTCATCTATGCCCGCACAAAAGTCCCAGTGCATCCTGTTAAAATGATACGACAAGAAGATGGCACCCTTTTCTTTGAAATACTACCTTCGCTTGAATTAGTCCAAACAGGAAATTTGCAAAATGATATATTAATTAACACTCAAAAATGTCAGGATGCTATCGAAAAAATGATTCGTGAACATCCTGACCAATGGCTTTGGTTCCATCGACGGTGGAAACAAAGAGAAAAATTAAAGGCTTATTGGGAAGCAAAACGAAACAAAAATAAAACTAACAATTTTGAATAATATAAATAGTTTTATTGTATAGTTTATAATTTAATATCACCTTAAAAGAAAGTTAAGAGGTTCTCTAATGAGTATAGCCATTATTACCGGTTCCGGTGGACTCGTCGGTTCCGCATCCGTTCAACGTTTTGCAAAAGAAAAATTCGATATTGTGGGTATCGACAACGATTCCCGTGCGTATTTCTTCGGGAAAGAAGCCAGTACTCGTTGGTCTGTCGAATACTTACAAAACACATACCCAAATTACAAGCATTACAATATCGACATTCGTAGTTATGAAGAATTAGAAAAAATATTTCAAAACTACCAAAAAGACATCTCAATTATTATTCATACCGCAGCACAACCCAGCCACGATTGGGCTGCAAAAGAACCATTTACTGATTTTGGAATAAACGCATTAGGAACACTTAATTTGTTGGAATTGACACGCCGATATGTTCCTGATGCTGTCTTTATCTTTACCTCTACAAACAAAGTATACGGGGACCTACCAAACTTTCTCCCTCTTATTGAATGTGAAACACGCTGGGAAGTCGAACCATCTCACCCATGGGCAGAACATGGAATTGACGAAACAATGAGTATTGACCAGAGCCAACACTCCATTTTTGGTGCCTCCAAAGTTTCAGCAGATGTTATGACTCAAGAATATGGCAGATATTTTGGAATGAAAACAACAATCTTTCGTGGAGGTTGCCTCACAGGACCACAACATTCAGGTGCAGAATTACATGGCTTCCTTGCTTATCTAATGAAATGTGCCATGACAGGTAGAGACTACCACATCTTCGGATATAAAGGAAAGCAAGTCCGTGATAATATTCATGCAAACGACTTGGTCGAATGTTTTTGGGAAGTATTTAATGATCCTCGTTGTGCCGAAGTATACAACATCGGAGGAAGTAGATTTAGTAATTGTTCTTTAATAGAAGCGATAGAAATGAGTGAAAGCATTGTCGGCAAGAAAATGAACTATACATATATAGACCAACCTCGTAGAGGAGACCATATCTGGTGGATAAGTGATGTCCGCAAATTTCAAAAACATTATCCCAAATGGCAATTAACATATAATGTCCCAAAAATTTTAGAGGAGATTTACTATGGCCTCAAAGGCCGACTCTAATGTAATACCCGTCCCCAAAAATACACTTCTTTATTCAATTCTTATTCCTGCTCACAATGAAGAGAAAAACATCGCATTTACAGTGGAAGAATTAATTCAAGAATTACGGAACGAACAAATTCCTTTTGAAATTGTTATCGTTAACGATAATAGTCAGGATAATACACAGAAAGTTGTAGAAGAACTAAAAACACAATACCCAGAAGTCGTATTAGTAAACAATCCTCTGCCTAATGGTCTGGGTAGAGCCATACGCACAGGCTTAAAGAATGTTAAAGGAGATGTAATCGCAATTGTAATGGCAGACCGTTCAGATGACCCTAAAGATATTGTCCGTTGTTATCGCAAAATTGAAGAAGGCTACGACTGCGTATTTGGCTCCCGTTTCAGAAAAGAAAGCATTGTTAGCCACTACCCAAAAATAAAACTAATTGCAAATCGTATTGTAAATAAATTCTTACAAATCCTTTTCCTAACCCATTTCAATGACCTAACAAACGCATTTAAAGTTTACCGACGACATGTTATCGAAAATATTAGTCCATTACAGTCAGCTCATTTCAATATCACCATCGAAATGTCGCTATCCTCTTTAATCCGTAAATATAAAATTGCCGAAATCCCTATTTCTTGGTATGGGAGAACATGGGGACAATCGAAACTCAAACTTCGAGAAATGGGAAGAAGATATTTATGCACTATGTTAATGGTTTGGTTCGAACGACTTTTGATCTTGGACGACATCATAACTGAAAAAAATCATCAAATAAATCAAAACAAAAAAGATAATTAACGTTCCTTCCGCCTCATCAAAACACGATAGGACTCCCACTCAGGTTCATTCTCAAAAATCCAACGATAGTACTCTTTCTGTGTCAATTCCGAACCTGCTTCCTCATCAGCGACAACAACACAATTAGGGTGTAATTGTAAAGCAGTTGCTGAAATCATAGCAGTAAAAGGACCCTCCACTGCTTTAGCCAATATCTTACTTTTATGCTTACCTATAACCAACACAATACATTGGTCCGCCTCAAGAATAGTCCCAACGCCCATCGTTATAGCCCGTTTTGGCATCTCATCAGGATTAGGAAAAAGATGCTTATTTTGTTCAATTGTCCTCGGTGAAAGAGCCTTTTCTCGAGTCCGCGAAAACATAGAAGATAAAGGCTCATTAAATCCAATATGTCCCGATTCACCTATACTTAATATCTGCAAATCAATCCCTCCATAGTCTCGTATTTTTCCCTCATACTCAATACATTCCTTCTTAATATCCGATGCCATCCCATTTGGAATATGAGTATTCCGCGGGTCAATATTAATATGTTGAAAAAAATGATACCGCATAAAATAATGATATGACCCCGGATGTTCCGGTGCTATCCCTATATATTCATCCAAATTAAACGTCACTGCTAATGAAAAGTCCAAATTCTCTTTCTGATGCATCTCCACAAGACGACCATAGAGAGGTATCATTGTCCTACCTGTAGCCAATCCCAAAACAGAATGTGGTTTTTCCCTTAACCTTTCTGCGATAATATAGGCAACAAGATTGACAGCATCATGAGAAGTCGGTTGAACAATAACCTGCATATCAAATGCCTTTCTATATTAAAAGTTTAAATAGGTAATAGAAATGAAAAAAGTATATACTACCGTTGAAGAAGTATTCCACGCATTAACACATGGATTAGGTGCCGGACTGAGTGTTGCCGGCCTTATAATCATGTTAGTTCTCGCCGTCCAAAAAGGAGACCCATGGATACTCGCGAGTGTACTTGTTTATGGAAATGCCCTAATCCTTCTCTATTTAAGCTCAACATTATATCATTCATTCCCACAAGGCAAATTGAAACAATTCTTCCAATTTATGGACCACGCCTGCATTTACGTGCTTATCGCAGGGACATATACACCTTTTCTGCTTGTATTTATGCGCGGCATTTGGGGATGGACTCTTTTCACCGCATTATGGGTTTTAACCATTCTCGGCTTCATCTTTAAAATATTTTTTATCGGCAAATGGAACCGACTCGCTACGGTTATTTATGTTTTAATGGGTTGGATAGCAATCATAGCATTAAAACCTGCAATTGAAATGATTCCCTTCGGAGCATTAATCCTTATGCTTATAGGTGGTATTCTTTATACAGGCGGTGTTGCATTCTACCTTTGGGAACGATTACCTTTCCACCATGTAATATGGCACTTATTTGTATTAAGTGCCAGCATAATCCATTTCATTTGTGTCTATATTTACATTCTTTCTTCTAATGTTTCCTAATAAATACCACTACTAAATTACACTATATATTGCCTCTACCAATCGGTCAATATTATTGGTGGTTATCCCGGCAACATTAATACGACCCGAATTTACAATATAAATTGAAAATTTTTCCCGTAAACGTAATACCTGTTCCTCCGTCAAACCTGAAAAAGAGAACATTCCCTTTTGTCTCTCAATAAAACCAAAATCTTGGTTTACCCCCTTCTCCTTTAATTTGTCAACAAGCAATTTTCGCATCGTCTTAATCCGAACACACATTTCCTTCACTTCCTGCTCCCATTCTTTGCGAAGTTCTTCAGAACTAAGAATGGTATGTACAATATATGCACCATGGGCTGGAGGATTTGAGTAATTAGTGCGAATAACAACCTTGATTTGACTTAACACCTTTTGAGTTGTATCTGAATCGCTACAGACTACTATTAAAGCACCACATCTCTCATTATATAATCCAAAATTTTTAGAGAAGGAACTACAAATAAACACCTCAGGAACAACATCAGCAACTATCCTGACACCCAAAGCATCCTCCTCCAAACCATCACCTAAACCCTGATAAGCAAAATCAATCAAAGGTAAAATATTACGCTCCTTCAATATTAGTGCAATTTCCTTCCATTGATTCTTATTTAAATCGATTCCCGTCGGGTTATGACAGCAACCATGTAACAGTAAAATATCACCTTCTGGTATCTGTTTTATTGTATCTAACATGCGTTCCCATGCAAGACCATGAGTCTCAGGATTATAATAAGGATAAGTCTCAACTAAAAATCCCGCAGATTGGAATATCTTCGCATGATTTTCCCACGTCGGTTTACTAATCCAGATCTTTTTAGAACCAATATTCATTCGAATTAAATCTGCAAAAATACGAAGTGCTGAAGTCCCTCCTGCGGTCTGAACCGTAGCAACACGTTTATTTTGAATAAGCAGATTATCAGCCCCAAGAACTAATTTCTGCACCTCATTACAAAAATCAGGGAGACCCGAAATAGGAAGGTATGATTTCGTCTGCTCTTTTTCCAACAAAATAGCCTCTGCCTTCTTCACCGTATTGAAAATCGGAGTTTTATTAAAATTGTCCTTATAAACTCCGACCCCCAAATTAATTTTTTCTGAATTTGGGTCTTTCAAAAAAGCCTCAGTTAATCCAAGAATAGGATCAGGCGGTGCCATTGTAAATTTTTCTAACATAGAACCCTTTCTTTACTTATTGTTTTAGTTGATTTTAGTTGGGTAATTATAAAAAGTATTAATTCTTTTCCTGCATAACACTTTTCCGGGCTTTTTCATCTAACTCTAATTCGTAGCGATCCACATCTGTTAAATGCCTGTCTGTAACAATAATTAAGTGAAAACCATATTTGGTCTCAATAATATCACTTAACTGTCCAATAGGTGCAGACCACACATAATCTTCAAAATTCGGTTCAAATGAACGCCTCTCATAATAGCCCAAATCACCTCCTCTTCGTGCACTTGCTGGGTCATTAGAATACTCTCTCGCAAGTTTTTCAAATGATTCCCCCTTTATAATCCGTTCTTTTAATTCTGTCGTTAATTGTAATGCCCGTTGACGGTCTGCGGGGTCATTAGGGTTAAATTTAATAAGAATATGTTTTGCACGGACATAAGAGGTTTTCGGTTTTATCTGACCTGCCAACCAGATAAAAACAATCATAACGACAACAAGTAAAATAATTCCCCCCCAGATATACTTTGTCCAATCTTTCGGTTCTTCTTGTGGAACGTCTTCTTTATACATCATCTCATCCATAATACCAAACCATCTCGTTTAAATTCCTAATTGATTTAGCATGTTGCCATATAGACGGGCATAGAAACTAATTACGATAAATCCAATAACTGCCCCAACAAGCAATAAGATTAATATGTTAAACACTTTCGATGCAACTCGTAAAGCTTGCTGAGCATCTGACAAAAAATATTCTGCAACCTTCTGTAACGATTCGTCCAATTTCCCTGATTGTTCCCCTACTGCAACCATTTCTTGACCCAATCGCCCTACCCATGGAAGAGACTTAAATGCTTTTTCGAGCGTGGATCCATTGCGAATAAGATGAACCGCCATAATAACATCTTGTTGATATTGAGAACTTGGTAATAACTCAGAAGATTGTAATAGTGCATCAGTAATCGGTATACCACTCGCATATAAAAGAGCAAATGATTTGAAAAAACGCGTTAATGAAAACTTATGAATGATAAAACTGAATGGCCAGACATATCGAAATATACTATATATAACATTCTGAAAATATTTTGTATTCTTAAAATACATTACAACCATAAAAAACAAAAAGAACAAAATACACACCTTTATCTGAAATGAAATATAAGATGTAAAATAAGCATCTAATGAAAACGACCTTTCAAAACTGATTTGTTTAACAATTCCTAATGCAAAAGTCCCGAGAAACCAACCTAATATAAGCTGAATAATAGGATACGTAAGCGAAGCCAATGTTGAGCGCTTCATCTTCCACAGGTCTTCATAATAAACACTTAAATCACGCAATATAACATCAAGACGACCTGAACGTTCTCCTGCTGAGACCAATTGAATAAACAAATCAGGGAAAACCTCCCTCTGTTTTAATGCGTCACTTAACGTTTTCCCATGAATTAAATCATCTGCACAATGATAAAGTATCAATTTAACTCTACGAGAAGGAAAACCATCCCCCACAATTTGTAAAGCCTGAATAATAGGAATGCCACCTTCGTATGCAGAAGCAAGCTGTCTACATAAAATTGACATCATTTTATAATTTAATATAAACTTTCCAAAACTCATATACGTTATAATTACACTTTGTTTAAATTAAGCAATGTTTCTCCATATTCTATCACACAATCAGAATATTTTAGGAATGGAACGTAGTTTTTGGTTGTTAGGTTTATATTTAATAGTAGCCATAAATGGAATTCCACAATAATAATACAAAAGATAGGAAATAGTATGGAAAGGAAAACCAATTATTTAACCGTTGCAATTATATTATGTGTCCTTATATCTTTAATTATGTTAGATGGCTGGTCAGCACCCAAAAAGAAAAAGAAAGTAGAAGAAGAAGTTCCTGCCCCCAGAAAATCACCATGGGTTTTAAGACATCGTTACACCTTTTCATGGGAAAATATGGGAATTGATTTTGATGAAATGAACGGCGATTGGCATATTTACTATACCAACCCCGATGATTATAAAGAACTCACTGTTATTGAAGGATATGGACCATCTTTTCAACTTAAATCAGGTGAAGAAATCTCTGTCGAGTCTTTTGGAAATGCAGTAACTGAACGAGAAAACGTAGACAGCATTTTCGGTCCAGCAACGCATTTTACAACCACTTTCCCCATAAAAAATGATATTGCTGTGCAACAACGTGCTACAAGTTTTAAACAACGTTGTTTTGTATTATTTACCACAATAATCACAAATAAAGGAACAAACCCTATCTCAATTGCAAAAATATCACCAATCATATTCCCTCCCGTATCTGAAATGATTACAAGATTGCCTAATAAAAAAATACTTAGACCAGTAGCCAGTTATGGTGGCTCTTTGGTCTTTGTTCCAGAAGAAGAAGCTCAGGTCCTACAAATAAAAACAACAACAAATGACGAAAAAATAGCCTTTGCAGTTTGTCCACAAGGAAAAGCCTCATCAAAAATGGTAATCTCTGGTGAAGGGGATAATTGGACAGGGGCTATAGAATGTCATTTTAATCCACCCATAACTCTAAATCCTGGTGAATCTGTTGAAAGCGACCCTATATTAGTTTCATTTAGCAACGACGCATATAAATTGATGACCACCTTTACTTGGGTTATCTCCCAATTATCTCCACCCCTTTCAAAAGTCTCAAATGAAAAACAAATCCGTGGTTGGGTTGCTGTTGAACCAGAAAAAGGGACGATTAGTAACCTTTCAAAAATTGCAAGTTTTTCAAGTAATCTCGGTCTAAACGCCGTCCTTATCCCACAAAGTTGGGAACACCCATTAGGTTCACTTAAAGGAAATACAAAAACCCTGTCAAGAGATATGAAATTAGTTATAGACCAACTCAAAAACAACGGTTCTATGAAAGTAGGTTTAACATTAAATCCTTGGGCTGTTCCAATAGAAAGTAATTGTTCAATACCTACCAACGATGGCTACGCTGTTGTAAAATATAATACCCCTGAGGGTATCGAAGTCGCTAAAAAACGCTGGGAGAAAATTCTATCGTGGAATCCTGACTTTGTAGTTTGCGATGTTGATATACCAAATGAAGTGCTTGAACAAATGAACTCAACTCGAAACGAAGCATTACATATCGGCGTAAAGGAACTGTCCACTTTCTTTAATAAAATCCCCATTTATCCTATGAGCTCAAATCGTGTTATAAATTCAGAAGAGGAACTTATAGAATTTTGTGCGATGGCGGGTTCTGTGGTTAACTATAATTCGAATATTGCCCCTGTTAAAATTAATAACCAAATAGTAAAGTCAGAAAATAATCTCGTAAATACATTGCTCCAATCACTCCCAGCCCCCGCAGTATGGCTTGGCAGTTTTAATGAAACAGATATTTCAAAAAAAATATCCCAGTTAAATAAGTATACAAAAGTAATGTTTACTCCTGTGGACTTAGATAAAAAAGAACCCAAAATCTGGCATTTTAGAAGTTATGCAACTCAGGATAGTTTTACTAATTCAATTATATCTATCACTCAAAATGTCGAACCCGTACCTATAACCATGTTGAAAAGTATAAAACCTGATGCAATGTTATGGGATTATAAAGATGAAAAATTTATAAAAGATGATAGTACTTTACTCAATATTTCAGGAAATGGATTTATTGGCATTGTGTCTATAACAGAACAACCATCTGTTATTGGAATTAAAACGGATAAATTATGTGGAATGGAAGGAATCGATTCCGTAAGATGGAACAATGAAAAAAAAGAATTAGATATTGCATTTAAAGAGTCTTTTAATATTCCAGCCACTTTGTTTATTTACAAACCAGATACATTAAAGACAACAAAAGTCCTGGTTGAGGACAAATCATTAAAAAACGTCAAAATTTCTGAGAATGTCCTTTTTATACCCTTAAAACCCAACACCACCAAAGTAGACCTAACCTTTAACTAACAATCACTAATATCCTTATTTTCCCTGTCCACCTTGTCCGTCCTGCCCGCCTTGTTCAGTGGTTTTGCCCTTCCCTTGTCCGCTCTGCCCGCCTTGTTCAGTGGTCTTGCCCTCCTCTTGTCCGCCCTGTCCGACTCGTCCGATTCGTCCGCCTCGTCCGACTTCTCCGACTTCTTCCGTTTTTAAATCCCATCCCCTCTCAATTTAAAATAATAAAAAAACAAACTATAACCTATCGTGATTTACACTCGTTTACAAAAACAAGCAATTAATACCCTACGCTTATTTGAAATATTTCAAGTATTTGCGAAGCATGGCTTTTATGACATGCTTTCCCGTTTAGGTTTACTCAAACGCCTTCCTTGGTCTTTATATAGACAAATTAAAGAAGATTTCCCAAATATAGAATTAACATGGGGCGAACGATTAAGACAAGCATTAACAGAACTCGGACCTACCTTCATAAAAATGGGACAAATCCTCAGCACGCGTCCAGACCTTGTAGGTTTTAATATCGCACAAGAATTGAGTCTATTACAAGATAGAGTAGCACCATTGCCTTTCAATGATATTGCTAAGGTTATTCAAGATGCCTTCAATAAACCTATAGAGGAAATTTTCCTGAAATTTGAAACAGAACCTGTTGCTGCTGGTTCATTAAGCCAGGTCCACAAAGCAATATTGAACGATAAAACAACTGTGGCAGTGAAAGTTAAGAGAATAAATATTGACCATGTTATTGAAGCTGATATTGAATTAATGAAAATGATTGCTTCATGGTTAGAAGGACATCCAGATATATCTTTCCTTAATCCTATGGGAATTGTTAAAGAATTCGAACGCTCTATTAAACGGGAATTAAATTTCAATACAGAAGCCAGAATTATCCAGTTATTCCGTAAAAATATGAGGAACAATAAAAATGTTTTTATTCCACGAGTGTATAAACAATACTCATCAAACGAAGTATTAACAATGGATTGGGTTGATGGCGTCAGAATTGACCAATTTGACATGTATGAACAACGGAATTGCGACAGAAAAATAATTGCACGACTCGGTTGTGAAATCCTCTGTAAAATGGTTTGTGAAGACCACCTTTTCCATGCAGACCCACACCCAGGAAATATTTTTATTACATATAACAATCAAATCGCTTTTTTAGATTTAGGAATGTCTGGAAGTTTAGATGTAAAAGATGTAATGTTAATTTCAAATCTCTTAATAGCAATTTTTCATCAAGATGTACATGAATGCACACAGGCAGTATTAGAACTATGTTCAAAACCAAATTTTAAAGATATAAAATCTCTTGAACATGAACTTTCCGATTTTATCACCTTCGAAGCGTATCCAATAATTAGTACAGGACAAGTCGGAAAAGGAATAGAATATGCCATTCAAATTTTAAGAAACTATGGACTTGAATTAGCACCTCGTTTTACATTGCTATTAAAAGCATTGGCAACTATCGAAAGCGTCGGACGACAATTAGACCCAGAACTCAATTTTGTCTCCATTATTCAGCCTTATCTTGAACGATTTATCCTTTCAAAATATGAACTACCAAATTTAAGAAGAGAACTTAATCAATATGTAAATACATTACTTCGCTTTATAGTTGAAGTCCCTGATGATTTGCGAAATATTGTGTCGCAAGTCCGAGCAGGTGAGATTAAAATTCATATTCATCATGAATATCTCGAAAAATTAGCTAATATTATCGATAGTTCCTCAAACCGTATATCAGTTAGCCTGATTGTCTCTGCACTCATTGTCGGTTCAAGTTTATTAGTCACAACCTCCGCAAGCACCAAAAATTTAGGTACTATTGGATTTGCCCTTGCTGGAATACTCGGAATTTATCTAATCATCTCAATGTTGTTTTCAAAAAAACTATAAGAAAATTTAGCAATATGGCTAAACTAAAAATTGTAAATAACGCTAAAATTAATCTGTATCTTGATGTTATAGGAAAATTCCCAGATGGATACCATAAAATTGAGTCTATTTTCCAAACAGTCAATTTAACGGACACCTTAATCTTTAAAGAAATTCCAAAAGGAATTCAGGTTATTACAAACAACCCTTTTTTACCTACGGATGAAAGAAATATTATTTATAAAACAATTGAAATGGTAAAAAAACGTACAAATATAAAAACAGGAATCCAGGTCCAGCTTCAGAAAAACATACCAATTTGTGCAGGCCTCGGGGGTGGTTCTGGAAATTCAGCAGGCACATTAAGTGCATTAAATAGTTTATGGAACTTAGGTTGGGATGAACTTCAATTACGAAATATCGCAGAAAGATTGGGTTCCGATGTACCATATTTCGTGACAGGAGGGACACAGGCTGTGACTGGAAAAGGTGAAATACTTCACCCACTACCAAATATCAACGACCAATGGTTGGTTCTAATACACCCCAATATCCCGCTTTCCACAGCAAAAGTCTACCAACACCCTGCTTTATCTTTCCGAACTCATTTAGATAAAAACAAAAAATTTACACTACCATTTATAAAAGCCATTGTGAAGTTACAGAAACGAGAATGGGAACATGTTATATACAACCGTTTAGAAGTTCCAGCCTTTAAAATAGCCCCACAATTAGAATGTATAAAAACAAAAATTAAAAAATGGGGATACCCCTATGTAGGAATGAGTGGAAGTGGCTCAACCTTTTTTGTATTAGTAGAGTCAAAAGAGCAAGGTGAAAAATTAATAGAAAAAGTAAAATTAAAAGCAAACTTGGTAAAAACAGAACCCTTTGGTATAAAAATAAATTAAAATAATGAACAAAATAAATAGTTATCATGTATAATTAAATGAACTATAAAAGGTAAAAATATGAACAATATGATTTTAATTATGTCAAAAAATAAATACCTTATTTTTATGTTGCTATTCTTATGTATACAGGCATATTCACAAACAGAAGGAGCAGTAGAAGGAGAGGGGTTGTTTGACCCATGTCATATAGAGGGATGTGAAGAGGTATGCGATGATG